>JACCUE010000064.1 GCA_013812005.1 Thermoleophilaceae bacterium | reverse complement strand
GGCCATCTCCTGATCGGTGGGGGCGCGGCGCAGCTTGTGCTCGAGCTTGGCGTTGGCGCGCTCTATCTCCCGGGCCTTGGCCCTCACCGAGCGAGGCACCCAGTCCAGGGAGCGCAGCTCGTCGATTATCGATCCCTTGATGCGAGTCACCGCAAACGTTTCGAAGCGAATCTGGCGTTCGGGCTCGAACCGCTCGATCGCCGAGATCAGGCCCAGGAGGCCGTACGAGATCAGGTCCGCCTCCTCCACATGCGCCGGAAGGCCGCTCGACATGCGCCCGGCCACGTACTTGACCAGGGGCGCATACGCGAGCACCAGCCGCTCACGAGCCCTCGGGTCACCGTCGTCCTTGTACCGACGCCAGAGGTCCTTGAGCTCGATCGACTTGAGGTTGGTCTCCACCCTTCGGTCCCGTTAGGCGCGGGGGTGTGCCCGCGCGTAGGCCTGTCTCAGACGTTTCGACTCTACCCGAGTGTAGGTCTGGGTCGTGGAGATCGACGCATGCCCGAGCAGCTCCTGGATCGCCCGCAGGTCCGCTCCCCCCTCCAGGAGATGGGTGGCGAAGGAGTGCCGAAGCGTGTGCGGGGTGATCCCGGACTGGACCGACGCTCGGCGGAGGGCGACCCGCAGGCGCCGTCGCAGATCCGAGGTCGACAGCCTCCGGCCGCTCTTCGACAGAAACAGAGCCGGTTCCGGGGGCGGGTGCCCCCCTTTCGGTACCTCTCCCGCGAGCGCCGGCCGCGCATGCTCGGTATAGGCCTCGAGGGCCTTCCAGGCATGCTCGCCGGCCGGCACGACGCGCGTGCGCCCGCCCTTGCCGTGAACGCGAAGCTCCTCGGCGTCGACGTCGAGGTCGTGCACGTCGAGGTTGACCAGCTCTTCGGCGCGCAGTCCCGCCGAGTAGGCCAGCTCGAAGATGGCCCGATCACGCGCCTCGAGCGGCGTGGAGGCCGGCATGCTCCCGAGCAGATCGGCCGCCTGGCCCGCCTTGAGCACCGCCGGGAGATGAGAGTCGGCCTTCGGAGACGCCACCAGGTCGGCGGGACTCGACTCCAGCTCACCGCGCTGCACCATCACCCGGTAGAAGGCTCGGATTGCCGCCAGCTTTCGCGCGACCGTGCTCTTGGACGCTCCCCGTTCGGAGAGCACTCCGGCGAACCGTCGCAGGGTCCGGTGGTCGAGCTCTGCCGGCTCGAGGTCGTTCCCCGACGCCCACTCGGCCAGCTGGCCCACGTCCACCCCGTAGGCGCGGCGCGTTCGCTCGGCCATTCCCTGGGTGCGCAGCGCTGTGTCGAACTGGGCGAGGGAGCGCGCCCAAGGTAGGGGAAGCCTTCCTTCCCTAGCCTTGCGATCCACGGTGTCGAGGTTCTTCGTCAACACTCAGGACGGGCGCGTGGCCACGCGCGGGCAGCTGGACGAAGCCGGCCTGACCGAGGAAGGCGTTCCCGTCTCCCCCTGGCATCCGATCCAGGGACCCCACGACGCCTCGACCATGTGGTACGCGGTGCTGCGCAAGCAGGTGCGAGGGGTCTTCATCGGCACCCTCTGCATTCGGCACTCGGGCAGGGAAGCCCTCCTCGAGCAGCAGGGTTGGACCGTCGTGCCGATCGAGGCGATCGGCGTCGATGGACCGGTCGCCACCCCGTGACAGGGCACAGGCCGGCGCTAGGCGATGTAGATCGGTGTCTGCACTTCGACCTGGTCGTACAGCTCGATCACATCCGGGATCGCCATCCGGATGCAACCGTGTGAGGCCGCGCTGCCCAGGGAGGCGACGTCGTCGGTGCCGTGGATACCGGCCCCGTTGTAGATGCCCAGCCAGCGCTCCTTGAGCGGGTTCTCGGCCACCCCGCCGGGCACGACGGTGCCCGCCAGAGACCCGGCCCAGTCGCTGTCGGGCACGTTCCACGCCGGGTCGACCGCCTTGTTCTGGATGTGGTAGAGCCCGGCCGGGGTGTCGAAGCCCACCGCGCCGACCGCCACGGTGTACTCCTTCTCCAGCTTCAGGTTGCGGTAGAGGCGCAGTTGGAAGCTCGAGCGGTCGGCGACGAGGACCACCGGATACTTCTCGGCCAGCTCGTCGCGGGTCACCTCTGGCTCGATCGTCTTGGTGGGAACGCGCAGGGTGCGATCGCCCGTCTGGGTCATCGCGGCGCCGGCCTTTGCCTGCAGACGCCCGGTCTTGACCTTCACGCCATCCTGCTCGGGGATCTGCTCGAAGGAGGGAAAGCTGATGTCGGCGTCGCGCGCCGGACGGTCGACGCCCTTCTGTACGCGCTTCACGAGCGTGGCGAGCGCGGGCTTGGAGTAGGTGATCCGCGGGCTCACCTCGATATCGGCCTTGCCGCCCGTGGCATCGCGAGCCACGCGGCTGAAGATGTTGCCGTCGCGGCTGCGCCGCAGCGCTTCGTCGATCATGCCGCCCACGTCGGCGTTCACGCGGGCGTCCTCGGCGGACAGCGTGAAGCGCTTCTTCGCGTGGCGGACGATCAGCGGCCTGTCCAGGGGGGCGGCAACCTCGCGCTGCAGCTTGGCGCGCGCCTCCTCGGTACCCAGCCCGCCGACGCTCACGCCGGCGACGGTGACCCCCTCGGCGATCCGGTCCGCGTTGGAGGAGTCGTAGGCGTACACCGACGCGCCCCCGGCCACTATCACCAGGAGGAGCACCGCTACGAAGATGAATGACTTGTGTCCCATGGGCAGTGAACGCCGCACCTGTCATCGGCGATAGGTCGAGTGTAGGGACCTGGTCCCGCGCTTCCCAGGCAAACCACCGATTGCAACCCGGCTTGCGAGTGCCTATGCGCCAGGTGCGCCCCCGGATGCCTGCGAGCGGGCCACCGCCGAGTCGATCGCTTCGATCACGGCCGCTCGGCCATGGTGTCCATTCTCGTATTCACGCAGGGCACGGAGCGCCTCCGGTTCGAGCGACGAGATCAAGGAGATGATCTCGTCGGGCCGCAGATCGTCGTAGTGGTCGACGGGGGGTCCCGCTGTGAGGCCGGCGCCGCGGGCCTGACCGCTGACGGGCGCCGGGCGGCGGGTGCCGTTGCGCACATTGGGGCTCCAGCGCAGAAACTCCTCCACCTCGCGCTCGTAGCGGTAGGGCTCGGCGCTCGAGCGCAGCAGAGGATGCAGGCGCAAGTGCTCGGCCAGGGCCAGCACCGCCTCCCGGCTGGTGTAGCCGTATTCGAACCCGGCGGCCTTGTAGCGGCGGTTGTCGAGACCGCGGCCGAAGCGCAGCTGGGCAAGCATCTCGGAAGGGAAGTTGAGGCCGATCCGCCGCATCACGCCGGCGGCTATCCCGGTCCCCCAGGGAGGCAGGATCGGCGCGTAGGGCTTGCCGAGCAGTCCGGCCACCTCGGTCAGGGCGAGCACGCCGTCGGCCGCCACGTTGTAGACGCCGGGCAACTGACGCTGAGTGGCATGCTCGAGCGCGTGCACCACGTCGTCCTCGTGGACGAACTGATAGCGCGGATCGAAGCCCAGGATCATCGGCACGGCGGGAAGGGAGAAGAGCTCGATGTGCGACGTCCGCACCCTTGGGCCGAGCACGTTGGCAAACCGCAGGACCGTGACGTTCACGCTGGGGCTCGTGTCTGCAAACTCGGCCACCGACGCCTCGGCCTCGAGAATGTCGCGCTCGATCGGCGTGCGTGGTGGATGCGGACGGCCCATGCTCTCGTCGAAGAACGCCGGGTCGTCCTGCCCGGAGCCGTAGAAGTACGAGGAGGACTTGAACACCACCTTGCGCACCGTGGAGTCCGCACCCGAGCACGCGGCCAGGATGTTCATCGTCCCGATCACGTTGTTCTCGTGGGCCTTTCGCGAACTGGTGGTAGCGGAGTCGACGACGAGACGCGTGTCCACGACCGTGTCGATCTCCGCCGCGTCGACCACCCGCCGCAGCAGCGCGTGCTGGGTGCCCACCTTCACGTACTCGGTTCGCTCCAGCTCGACGCTGGGCTCCTCGTTGTCCACGCCGATGATCGCATCGATCGAGGGATCGGCCTCCAGCGCCTGAGCGAGCCGCCCTCCCCAGTAGGTCGACAGCCCCGTGATCAGTATTCGCTGCGACGGCACGCCGGCTACCCGAACCAGACCGATTCGCGCTTGGAGACCATGTCGAACAGACCGTCCTGGATGCGGGCGCGCACCTCATGGGCGGTGGTCTGCACCAGCCCCTTGTCCTCGTGCATGCCCTCGTCGTCGAAGTGGATGGGCTCCAGGAAGCGCAGCTTGAACTTGGCAGGCAGGTATCCCAGCATCCCGAGCGGCCCGAGGTGGGGGAACGTGGGTGTGAGCGGCACGTACAGCAGGCCGGTGAGCTTCTTGAGCAGCTTGAGCTGCGCGAAGATGGGCTGGGCCTCCTCGGCGCCCACCACGCACACTGGAACGATCGGCACTTGGGCGCGCATGGCCGCCTCCACGAATCCCCCGCGTCCGAAGCGCCGTAGCTGGTAGCGGTCCTTGTAGAGCTTCTCGCTGCCCTTGCGGCCCTCGGGGAAGACGAGCACGAGCTGCTGCTCGTCATACAGCAGCCGGTGCACGTTGGCGGGGTGGGCGGCCACGCAGCCGATCTTCGGGATCAACATGGAGAGGCCGGGATAGCCCTTGAAGAAATGCTCGACGGTGATGTTGAGCGGCCGTGGATGGGGATGCTCCTCCCGGAGCGCCTTGCCGATCATCACCGCGTCCGGCGGCAGCGCGCCCGAGTGGTTGGACACGAGCAGGGCCCCGCCACCGGCCGGCACATTCTCGATGCCCTCCACCTCGGCGCGAAACCAGTAGCGGTAGTAGAACTCGACCAGCGTCCGGTCCAGCAGGCTCTCGACACGCTCCGAGCGACCCCAGTCGGTGAGCTGGCGCTCTGGTTCCACGCCCGGCAGGTAGCGGCGCAGGTCGTCTTGGCGGCGGGCCGGTAGCGCAGGCGCCGGCGCCCCCTTGCCTGGCGGCTGCTCTCGAACCGATAGCGGCGTGCGCGGGGGATCGGCCATCGACGCCGATTCTGGCAGGATGCGGCGCCCGCATGTGTGGTCGGAGATAAATGCGCTCCAAGGACGAGGTACGCCAGGACGTGTGGCGCGCGATGGACCGGGAGGGCGTGTCGCGCTTCCCCGGCGCCGAGGGGCGGATTCCCAACTTCGCCAAGGCCAAGGCCGCCGCCGAGCGCCTGGCGCGCCACTCCGCGTGGCAGAACGCGGGCACCATCAAGGCCAACCCCGACTCGCCACAGACCCACTCCCGCCGGCTGGCTCTCGCGCAGGGCAAGACGGTGGTGATGGCGGTCCCCCGCCTGCGCGATCAGCACCCGTTTCGCCTGCTCGACCCGGGCAAGCTCGATGATTCACAGCTGCGCGAAGCCGCCACGATCAAGGGCGCCCTGCGTCACGGCGAGGTGATCGACCTCGACCAGGTTCCCGAGCTCGACCTGGTGCTCACCGGGTCCGTGGCGGTGAACCTCGAGGGCGCACGCCTGGGCAAGGGCGGCGGGTTCTCGGACCTCGAGTACGGACTCCTGCTCGAGGCGGGAAAGATCGATCGACGCACCATCGTCGCCACCACCGTCCACCCGATCCAGATCCTGCGCGAGGAGCTGCTCATGACCGGCCACGACATCCCGGTGAACATCGTGGCCACCCCGCGTGCGGTCATCGAGGTCGACGGCGCCTACAAGCGGCCGTCGGGAATCCTCTGGGATCACCTCCAGCCCCCGCAGATCCATGAGATCCCGGTGCTCGAGCGATTCGGGTATGCGGGCTAGCGGGTCGGTGCTCAGCGCGAGCAGGTGCCGGGGATCGTGCAGGTCGAATCGATGTCGATAGCGGTCCGGGCCCCGCCGCGGTACGGTAAGGCGTGTTGTGAAGAAGCTCCCCTCGATAGTCGTGCCCGCGCGCCTCAAGTCGGCCCGTGACGCGGGCGACGACTACGGGGTGAGCGACGAGCCCGACTGGCGCGGCATCGACTGGGTGCAGCACCTGCACCGAGTCGAGATCGCGGGCACCGAGGTCAACTACGTGGACATCGGCGAGCAGGGCCGCGATCGCCCGATGGTGTTCGTGCAT
>JACCUE010000063.1 GCA_013812005.1 Thermoleophilaceae bacterium | reverse complement strand
ATCGGCGAGTTCTCTCGCACGCAGATCGATCGCCAGCCCGCCGAGCTGGCTGCCGACTACGACCTCGACGAACGGGCCGCCACCAACCTGCTCACCTACCTGCGCGATCAGCGCGAGGCCACCCGGGTGGTGCCTTCCGACCGGACGATCGTGATCGAGCGCTTCCGGGACGAGATCGGCGACTGGCGCCTCTGCGTGCTCTCCCCCTTCGGTGGCCGGGTGCACGCGGCCTGGGGATTGGCGCTGAGCGCCCGCATCCGCAACGAGTTCGGGCTCGAGTCGGACGCGATCTGGTCCGACGACGGGATCATCGTCCATCTGCCCGACGCCGACGAGCCTCCGGGCGCCGAGCTCGTCCTGATCGAACCGGACGCAATCGAGGACATGGTGGTGGCCGAGCTGTCGGCCTCCGCGCTCTACGGCGCCCGCTTCCGCGAGAACGCCGCCCGCGCGCTGCTGCTGCCGCGCGCCTACCCGGGCAAGCGCACGCCTCTGTGGCAGCAGCGCCTGAAGGCGCAGTCGCTGCTCGAGGTGGCCAAGCGCTACGGGCAGTTCCCGATCGTGCTCGAGACCTACCGCGAGTGCCTGCGCGACGTGCTCGACCTGCCGGGCCTGGAGGAGCTCTTGCGCGGGCTGCACACGCGCGAGCTGTCCCTGGTCGAGGTGGAGACACAGCGCGCGTCGCCGTTCGCCTCGTCGCTGCTGTTCGACTACGTGGCCACGTACATGTACGAGGGCGACACGCCCAACGCGGAGCGGCGTGCCGCGGCGCTGTCGCTGGACCGTGACCTGCTTCGTGAGCTGCTCGGCCAGGAGGAGCTGCGCGACCTGATCGACGCGCAGGCGCTGGAGGAGGTCGAGAACGACCTCCAGCGGTTGAGCGAGCGCACCCGGGCCGCCAACTCCGATGCCCTCCACGACGTGCTGCGCTCCGTGGGCGACCTGACGGTCGAAGAGGCTCAGGCGCGCTGCCTGGGAGCGGTGTCGGCCAACCGGATGCTTCACGACCTCATGGGCGAGCGCCGTGCGGTGGTCATGCGCATCGGGGGCGAGGAGCGCCACATCGCGGCCGAGGACGCCGGCATGTATCGCGACGCCTTCGGCGCCATCCCTCCCGGTGGCCTGCCGGCCGCCTTCCTGGAGGATGTCGAGGATCCATTCGCCCGGCTGGTGCGCCGCTACGCGCGCACCCACGGCCCCTTCGTGACCGGCTGGCTGACCGACCGCTACGGGGTGGATCCGACACCGGTGCTGAAGGAGCTCGAGCGCACCGGCGGTCTGGTGCGCGGTGAGCTTCGCCCGGGAGGCAGCGAGCGCGAGTGGTGCGACCCCGAGGTGCTGCGCCGTCTGCGCCGCGCGTCGCTGGCCAGCCTCCGCAAGGAGGTCGAGCCGGCCGAGCAGCGAGCGCTCGCTCGCTTCCTGCCCGCCTGGCAGGGCGTTGACGCCGCGTCCCCCGGTGGCGCCGGGGTGGACCGCCTCCGCGAGATCCTCGTGCCGCTGCAGGGCTTGGCCCTGGCCCCCGAGGTGTGGGAGCGCGACGTGCTGCCCCGCCGCGCCGGTGCCTACTCGCCGTCCTGGATCGATCAGCTGTGCGCCTCCGGTGAGCTCGTGTGGGTGGGGGCCGGCTCGCTGGGCCGCAGCTCGGGCAAGGTGGCCCTGTACTTCCGCGAGGACGCGCGCTGGCTGGGCCCGCCGAACGTCAAGGCGGACCGCCCCTCCGAGGCGCTGCACGAGCGCCTCCGTGAGCGGCTCACACGCGGCGCCTCCTTCTGGGCGGACCTCCTGGCGGACATCGGCGAAACCGAGCCGGTCGAACTGCAGGAGGCGCTGTGGGACCTCGTCTGGGCCGGGGAGGTGACCAACGACGCCTTCGCCCCCCTGCGCGCCCCGCGGCTCTCGCTGGCCCGCGAGCGGCGCGAGCTCGGGCGGCGCTTCTCACGCCGCCGGCGCCCGGCAACCCCCCAGGTGCAGGGCCGCTGGTCGCTCACCGAACCGCTGTTCGCCGGCGCACCGGCGCACGGCCCGCGGATGCGCGCGCTG
>JACCUE010000062.1 GCA_013812005.1 Thermoleophilaceae bacterium | reverse complement strand
GTCTTGCCGGCGCCGTTGGGGCCGAGCACGCCATAGACGGATCCGCTGCGCACGGCCAGGTCCACGCCGTCGACGGCTCGCGTGTCGCCGAAGGACTTGACAAGGCCGGTGGCCTCGACCGCTAGAGGGGACTGCGTTGTCATCTGGGTCCTCGGCATCGGGGTCGGATTTCGGTCGATCTCTAATGGAGACCGGGCAAAGCGCCAAAACTCATCGCCGCCGTCTGCTTCTCCGGGTTTCTCGGCTTCTTCGGGCTGCCCACGCCGCCTGCCCAGGGTCCAGGTTGTCAGCTCCCGCGTTGCACGGCGACCGTATTCCCACTACTCTGTCTGGTCCGCCCGGACCGGGTCTCACGGCCTGGCTCAAGGGCTGCGGCAGCTGTTACAAGGTTGCATAGCTTACCATTAGTAAGCTACGCTGCGCGTAGTTGTTCGAAATATGAGAGAAGGGCCGTTCCAGTGCCTCAGAAAGACCTATTCAAGCCCGAAGTGACTACAGACTCGATGCAGCTGTTTCTGAACGAGGCGCTGCGCCATCCCCTGCTCACGGCGGAGGAGGAGATCGAGCTGTCCAAGCGCGTGGAGAAGGGCGACCTTGCCGCCAAGGAGCGCATGATCAATGCGAACCTCAGGCTGGTCGTCTCCGTCGCCCGTAAGTTCCAGGGCCATGGCCTTCCGCTCGGTGACCTCATTCAGGAGGGCATGCTCGGTCTGATCCGCGCGGTCGAGAAGTTCGACTGGCGCAAGGGCTTCAAGTTCTCCACCTACGGCACGCTGTGGATCCGCCAGGCCATCGGTCGCGGTCTCGCCAACTCGAGCCGCACGGTGCGGCTGCCGGTCCACATCTCGAGCCTCGCTCGCAAGATCCGCGACCGGGAGCGCGAGCTGAGCGCCGAGCTGGGTCGCGAGCCCACCGACGCCGAGCTGGCCGAGGCGATGGAGATGACCTCTCAGGAGATCCACGACATCCGTGCCGCCGATCGCGCTCCCACCAGCCTGGACAAGGCCGTGGGCGAGGACGGGGACACCCCGTTCGGCGCCCTGATCGCCGACGATGACATCGGACCCGCCGACGAGGTCGAGAAGGATCTCGGCGACCAGACGGTGCTCCGCGTCGTGCAGCACCTGCCCAGCCCCGACCGGGACGTGCTCACACTGCGCTACGGCCTCGGCGGCGGCGAAGAGGTTGCTCTGCGCGAGACCGGTCGCAGGCTCGGCCTGACCGCCGAGAACGTGCAGAAGATCGAAGACCGCGCTCTCCGCCGCCTGGCGGACGAGGGCGAGCTGGCGGCCCTGCGCGCCGCGGCCTAGTCGTTCCTGGCAGCAGCGACGGGGTGTCTAGCCTCTCCGGGGTGAGGGATGCATTTCGCGCTCCGTTGAAGGCCGCGGCCGTGGCCGCGCTCACCGTGGGCACGATCTTGTTCCTGATCAACCCGCCCTCGCTTGCCGGCGCAGAGGATCTGTTGACGCTGCTGGTGGGTGCGGCTGCCCTCGTGCTGGTCACCGCGTGGATCACCGTGGGCCTGATGGGCGAGGGCCCGAGCGAGCGCGAGGTGGACCGCATCAGCGACCGCAGCGAGGAGCTCGCCCGCCGCCCGCCGCCGGAGCAGCCACCCGGGGAGTTCGACGAGCTGGTGGTGGAGGCGATCGACCTGCTGCCAGCCGAGTTCAGGAGCTTGCTCGAGACCACGCCGGTGGTTATCTCCCACCTGGGCCGTGAGCACCACGCCTACGGCCACTACATCGGCGACACGGTGGCCCGGCAGAACTACCAGAACCGCATCATCATCTACCGCGACACGCTGGAGCGCGATTTCGGGCACGACCCGGACCTGCTGCGGGCGCAGGTCGAGCGGACGCTGCGCCACGAGGTGGCCCACCACCTCGGCTGGGGGGAGAGGGGAGTGCGCGAGCTGGGGCTGTAGGCGGCGCTGCCTCGCCGCTTCAGCGCGCGGTAGCGCACCAGTGCCTCGAGGAAGTAGTAGTCGCCGTAGACGAGCCCGGTGTCGTACAGCCCGCTCGGCTTGTGGCCCGTGCCGTGAGCGAGCAGAGCCGCATTCGAGGTTCCCTCCGTCAGGTAGGCCGGTGACGACAGTGAGGTGAGTATCTTCTTCGCCGTCTTGGCGTAGGTGCCCGCGCGTGCGTCCGAGAGCGGCTGCCGCGAGAGGTCGAGCAGCGCCGAGGCGGCGATCGCCGCTGCCGAGGAGTCGCGCGGCGCGCTTGGGATGCCGGGCGCACCGAAATCCCAGAATGGGACGCCGTCCCGAGGAAGGCGCGCGACGAACCAGTCGGCGAGCCGCGTGGCCGCCGCGAGGAAACGGGGGTCGCCGGTCGAGCGGTACGCCTGCGCGAAGCCGTAGATCGCCCACGCCTGCCCGCGCGACCACGTGGACTCGGCGTCGTAGCCCTGCACCGTGCGCTTGTACTTCACCGCGCCGGTGTTCGATGCGTAGGTCGCGAGGTGGTACGTGCTCCCGTCGGTGCGGACGTGCTCCGCGAGCGTACGGAGCGCGTGACCCTTCGCCATCGACGACCAGCGCCGTTTGCCGCCGTTCGCCGCCGCCCAGCGCAGGAGCTCGAGGTTCATCATCCCGTCGATGATCACGCGGAAGTCGGTCGCGGGCGCCGAAGGCCGGTTGTTCCACGAGCGGATCGCGCCCACCCTCGCGTTCCAGCGCGTGGCCAGCGAACGCGCCCCGTCGACCGCCACCTGGCGATAACGGTCTTTGCCCGTCAGGCGGTAGCCGTTGCCGAAGCTGTTGAACAGCACGAAGCCGAGGTCATGCGTCGTCGTGTTCAGCCGCTGGCCCGCGAGCCCGGCTTGGCGTCTCTCGGCCCGGCGGCGCCAGCGCGGGTCGCCCGTGGCCTCGTACATGAGCCACAGCTGACCGGCGAGAAAGCCGCTCACCCACCGCCTCGCGCCCGTCGTGACCCACTCGCCGTTCGCGTCGGTGTAGTTGGGGTACGTGTTCGCCGGCACTTTGGCCAACGTCCGTTCGAGGCGCCCTTCGGCGAACGCGAGGTCGTACGCGACGAGCGAGTCGAGCGGCTCCCTCGCCTGCGCCGGGGCGGCGAGCATGACGGCGATCGCGAGGGCGATCAGGGGCGCGAGCCGGATCATCGGTCCGGATGCTAGTCAGGTGGTCGGCACCGCCGTTCACGCGGCGGGGACGGTTGACGGAGAGGGTGGGATTCGAACCCACGAGGCGGATAACTCCGCCCACGCGATTTCCAGTCGCGCTCCTTAAGCCACTCGGACACCTCTCCAGGAGCGGCTCTAGGCTAGCCACTGGCGCCCGGGACCGGTCGGCGGTACTCGCCGGGCGGACCATTGGGCGAGACCGGCTCAGTCGTCGGTCGCCGGCACGATCAGCCGAACGTGCCGACTGGCGAGCATGAGCAGTTGGGCGGTCCAGGCCTTCCCGCCGTCGAGCGGCGTCAGCTCGGCGTCCTGCAGGGTGAAGAACTCGAGCTCGCGGCGGTTCACGTGGTCGGACAGCCGGCTGCCGTGGCCCTCGGAGGGCAGGGTCAT
>JACCUE010000052.1 GCA_013812005.1 Thermoleophilaceae bacterium | reverse complement strand
CGCCTGGCGGGGGCGGCGGCCATCAGGCTTGCCCTGCCTCGATGCGTCGTGCCGCGCGCAGATGGGCGGAGCGCGAGCGCGGGTTGTCGGCCACCTCACCCGGCGACGGGGCCACGGCACGGCGGGTGAGCAGCTCCGCCTCGGGTGTGCGGCCACAGCCACACACGGGCATGTCGGGCGGGCAGATGCAGCCGCGGGCGCGCTCAGCGAGAAAGCGCTTGACCCGGCGGTCCTCGAGCGAGTGGAAGGAGATGGCCGCCAGTCGACCGCCCTGGCGAAGGACGGCCCATGCGGCGGGCAGCGCGCGATCGAGCGCCTCCAGCTCCTCGTTCACCGCGATGCGGAGCGCCTGGAAGATGCGCTTGGCGGGATGGCCGCCCCCGAAGCGCCGGCGGATGGCGGCCGGAAGCGCGGCTTCGACGGCGTCGACCAGCTGGCCGGTGGTCTCGAAGGGAGTGGCCTCGCGCCGCCGCACGATCTCGCGGGCGATGATGCGCGCGTTGGGATCCTCGCCGTAGCGGCGGAAGACCTGGGCGAGGCGGCGCTGGTCCCAGCCGTTCACGATCGCGCGCGCGTCGAGCTCGCGCTCCGGGTCCATCCGCATGTCCAGCGGCGCGTCGTAGGAGTAGGAGAAGCCGCGCTCGCGCGCGTCCACCTGCATCGAGGAGATGCCGAGGTCCAGGTATACGAGATCGGCCTCGAAGCCCTCCTCGCCCAGCAGCCCGAGCGCCTCGGAGTACTCCATGCGCATGAAGCGCGTCTCGCAGGACACTTCGGCGGCCATCTCCTCGAAGCGCTCCCGGGCCGCCGGGTCGCGGTCGATGCACACCAGCGTGCCACCGGGGCCGATGCGGTCGGCGATCAGCCGCGCGTGACCCCCCGCCCCGAAGGTGCAGTCGACCGCGGTCTCTCCCCGCGCCGGGTCGGTCAGCTCGATCAGCTCACCGGCCAGGACGGGTACGTGCGTGCGCGCCATGTCAAGAAGGATCGCCAAGGGAGTCCGTCACCTCCCCGATGCTCGCGTCGAGCGCGTCCTGCTCCTCCTGCCAGCGCTCGTTGCCCCACACCTCCAGGTGATCGCCGACGCCGGCCACCACGACCTCCTTCTCCACGCCCGCGTAGGCCATCAGCGGCTGCGGCAGGGTCACCCGTCCCGACGAGTCGAGCTCGAGATCGAAGGAGTTGGCACCGAAGAAGCGCTGAATGCGCTTGTACTCCGAGCCGAGTGGGTTCTTGCCTCCGAGAGCGCGCTCGACGGTGGCCTCGTGGGCTTCGGGGGCCCAGACGGAGATGCAGGCGTCGGAGTCCTTTGCCAGAACAAGTCCTGATGAGAACGCGGCGCGGAACCGAGAGGGGATGCTCAAGCGGTGCTTTGCGTCCAGCGAGTGTTCGTAGTGGCCTCTGAATGCCATCCGGTGAGATCTCTTCCCTCGGTGCGGCCTCGGGGGGCCTACTCGGACCGGAGTGGCGGAGTGGGAGGAGCCCCGCCACTCCGGTCGTCGTAAGCTGGCGCCACTGTAGCCCACCTCCTCCCACTCTGCAACACCTCATCCCACTTTCGCGTCCGAGCGGTGTGCTGCAGGTACGACGGACGGCTGTGAACCCGCTCCCCGAGCGGGATCGGGACGTGTAAAGCGCGGTGGGACGACCTCCCGTAAGCGCGGGTGTCTTCGTGCAGCGCAGAGCTGCGGGTGGGCGATTGCAACCGAGTGGGTGAACTGCACCAGCTCTTGCAGTGGGAGCCGGCGCAGCCCGCCCCGCACGGAGAGTGTCCTCCCGAGCCCTCCGCAGTCGCTACACGGCGGGTAGCCCTCCCGAGCCCAGCAGCGCCGCAGCCAGCGCGGCCGCCACCATCAGCAGCACCGACGGCACCAGCAGCAGCGCTACCACCAGCTGGATCTTGGGTCCGGCCTTGGCCGCCTCCTCCTGCACGTGGCGGCGAAGCGCCACACGGGTGTCGCGCGCCTGGCCCGCCAGGGTGCGGCCTAGCGGCGCGCCGTGGCGGCGGGCGCGCTCGAGGGCCGCGCAGAGTGCGCGCACCTCGGACTGGGGCAGGCGCTCGGTGAGGGCTTCGAGGGCCTCCGAGAGCGGCACTCCCAGCTCCACCTCCCTCCCAACCGCGCGCCACTCAGAGGCCAGGGGCCCCGAGCTGCGACCGCCCACCTGCGAAAGCGCGGCCGGCAGCGAAGCACCGGCCTCCACGGTCACGCGCAGCAGGTCGAGCATCGCCGGAAGCACGCGCCGCACCGCCTGCTCGCGCTCGCGCGCGCGGCGCGCCAGCCACACGTCCGGGGCGAGGAAGCCCGCGCCGGGCGCGGCCACCGTGAACACCAGGCCCAGCCGGCCGGGCGCCATCCCCGCCAGCAGCACGCCCGCCAGCCCTCCGAGCACGGC
>JACCUE010000041.1 GCA_013812005.1 Thermoleophilaceae bacterium | reverse complement strand
CGCAGGCATCGCCCACGAGCTGTTCGAGCGCCGGTCGGCCGATGTGGGCCCCGCAGGCGCCGCCGCGGCGCTCGTACGCGGTGGGGCGCGGACCGATCAGATCGCCACCGCGGTGCAGGAGATGCGCGCCACCGTGGCCCACGCGCACAACACCCTGCCGCTGATCGGCGCGCGCGGCCTGGCCGCGGCCCGCGAGGCGGGTGCCAAGGTGGCGCTGACCCTGCACAATGTGCGCCTGTTCTGCGCGACCGGCCTGGGCGAGCGCGACGGCGGACCGTGCACGCGCTGCCGCGGCCGCAACTCGCTGCCGGGGCTCGTGCTCAACTGCAGGCGTTCGCTGCCCCAGGCCCTGGCCTACGCCACCGCGCTCTCGGTCCACCACCCGACGGTGCTCGCCTCCGTCGATCGCTTCGTGACGCCGAGCGCCTGGGCCGCCGACCGCGTTGCCTTCCTCGGGCTGCCCCGCGACCGGGTGGAGGTGGTTCCGCACGCGCTGCCCGCCGATGCCTTCGCCGAACGCAGCCGGGCCCACGAAGGTGCTTACGCCCTGGTGCTCTCGCGCCTGTCGCCGGAGAAGGGCGTGGACGACGCGATCTCGGCCTGCGCGGCGGCCGGCGTACCGCTGCGCGTCGCCGGCGACGGACCGGAGCGCGAGCGCCTCGAGGCGCTCGCCGCCCGGACCGGCTCGGAGGTCGAGCTGCTCGGCCGGGTCTCGCCGGGCGAGGCGCAGGACCTGCTGCGCGGAGCGGCGGCGGTGCTGGTGCCCTCGCACTGCCACGAGTTCTCGCCCTACTCGGCGCTCGAGGCGATGGCCCAGGGCGTGCCGGTGGTGGCCACGGCGATGGGCGGGCTGCCCGAGCTGATCGGCGCCGGCGGCTGCGTGCCGCTACACGACGGGGAGGCCTTCGCCGCCCGTCTGGCGGCCCTGTGGACCGACCCGCGCAGGCGCGAGGCCGAGGGGGCGCAGCTGATCGTCCGCGCCCGCGCCAACCACTCCGAGGAGCGGTTCACGCGCGATCTGCTGAGGCTCTACCGGGAGCTCTGAGGACCGCGCGCGGACAACCGCCGCGGGTCGCGCAACACCAGCTCCACGTTGCGGTCGCGCCGGCGCCCGAGGGCGCCCTCGGCAAAGCGCCGCAGGCTCTGGTTGCCGGCCAGCGCACGGGCCAGTGAAGCCAGCTGGACGTCGCTCATCCGCTCGGCGGGCATCCCGGACGGTGGAGCCGCCAGCGGCGACGCCTGGTCGACCAGGGTGCCGAACAGCGACAGCGTGCCGTCTCGGTTGTCCATCAGCTCGAGCAGCCGGGCCTGCCCGGGGAAGTCGATGCTCGAAGCGGTGACCAGCTCCCAGAACCCGCCGCGGCGGTCGCGGCGGAAGTAGGGGGTGACCCCGTTCGCGTGGGTGTGGCCGGCGACGTAGGCCACCACGCCCGGGTGGCGCCGCAGCAGGGCCGGCACGGACTGGCGTCCGGTCGTGCCCAGGTGCAGCGGCCGCGAAGAACGCGGATCGGGATCGCAGCCCACCTCCCGGGCGCTCTCACAGCCCGGCACCCGCTCGTCGGCCCAGTTGTTGTCCATCGTTGCCAGCGAGTGGTGCCCGGTCACGATCACCAGCCGATTCGGATCGCGGTCGCGGCGCATCCGTCCCTGAGGGCTGATGCTGACCGAGGTGTTGCGGTCCAGCTCGCGTGCCAGCCAGCGGTACTGGGGATCGTCGAGGTTGCCGTTGGAGCGACCGCCCTCGGCCGTCGTGTCCAGAGCTATCACCCGCACGCCGCTGCGAGGGCTGAAGGCGTAGTAGGAGGCGGCGCCCGCGGACCGGCGCAGCTGCGCGCGGTCGACCAGCCCGAATCCGTGCCCCGAGTCTTCGCCGCCGTGCAGCGCCTTCAGCTCTCGCTTGCTCACCATCCGGCGGTCGGGGTCGGCGTTCACCGGGCGCGAGTCACGCGCCAGCTGCGCGAGCACGGCGGGATCGGCCAGGCGCTCGAGCACCTGGCCCTGCCCGCGCGCGCCCAGGCTCCCGGGCGGCAGCGCGTCACTCGGGAAGGCCTTGCGGCAGCCGGTGGCCAGCGCGTCACCGAAGGCGGGATGAGCCCCGGGGGCGAAGCCCTGGCGCAGCACGTCGTGGTTGCCCGCCACGGCATACCACGGGGTGCCGAGGCCGCGGGCGGTGAAGGGCCGCTGCGCGCGCTCCATCAGGCCGGGGTAGACGAGGTCGCCGTAGCGGCCGGTGGCGCCGCCGCGCCCGGGGTCCCAGAACATGCTCAGGCGCGCGGTTGAGACGCCGGCGGGATAGTCGGAGAAGTCCTGAACGCCCGTGTATCCGGCCGGCGCGCCCTCGCACGGGGTACGCCCCGATGATGGGTCGACGCTGCCGCCGTCGAGCAGCGACAGGTACCAGCGGGTCTCGTTGAGCTGCGCGTTGTCGGTCTGGTCGCCGGTCACGAGCGTCATGCTCAGGCGTGCGCGCCGCCCGCGCGCGTCGCGCAGCTCGCTGACCCGGTGGGCGTTGAGCGCGCGC
>JACCUE010000027.1 GCA_013812005.1 Thermoleophilaceae bacterium | reverse complement strand
CGCACAGGCCTGCCGCCAGGGGCGTCGCGATCACGTCGGCGCCCAGGCGCATCGCCAGGCGGTCCGCGTCCTCACCCTCCGCGCACACCGCGGCGACCGCGCGGGGCAGCCCCCAGCCGCTGGCCAGGGCCGCCGCCTCCACGACGGTGGCGTCGGCCGGGGGATCCTGCACCAGCAAGCCGGCCAAACGCCGCCGGAGCCGCTGTGACTCACCCGCGGCGGCCGCCTGCTCGCGCGTGTAGCCCTCGATCGACTCCCCCGAGAGCTCGTCGATGTAGGCGAAGATCGATTCGGCCAGCAGGTAGAGCGTGGCCGGCTCGAGGCCGGCTCTCTCCCCCGCCCGGGCCAGGCGGCGCCAGGCCACGCGAGCGCCGAGCCGGTAGGCGGCGAGGAGGGCGTCGAGGCTGCGACCGGCGCGCATCTCCGCTCTTCCGAGGTCGACGTAGGTCTGACGGCCTGCGCCGCGGTCCGCCCCCGGGCGCTCGACCATCTCCACGAACTGGCGCAGGGCCTCCTCTACGCCCACGCGCAGCGCCACCCCGAATGGGCCCTCGAGAGAGCGCGCGTAGTCCGGCACCGCTCGGCTGATCGCCGCGATGATCTCCTCTGCCAGGCCGGGCAGCTCGGGGCCCAGCACGTCGGCGACCTCGGGGGGCAGCCCGTTCCATGGGCGCTCGCTCAGATCGGCAATCATTGTGGGCAACCTACAGGTTTTGAGGTTCGGTCGTGGGGTTTCGGCCCAAATTGGCAGATAAGCTGTGCCCTAAGCTTTATTTCATGACCCGCTTAGAGAGAAACGCCAATATCGGGGCGGTCATCGTGCCCTTCGCGGCCTTCCTCGCCGCCCTGCCCCTCCTCTGGAACAGCCTGGTTGGATGGACCGACCTCGCGATCCTCTTAGGGGTGTATCTGGCCACCGCATTCGGCGTGACGATCGGCTACCACCGGCTGCTCACCCACCGGGCGTTCGAGACCTACCGCCCGCTGAAGTACCTACTCGCCATCTTCGGCTCGATGGCGGTCCAGGGGCCCGTGATCGGCTGGGTGGCCGACCACCGCAAGCACCACGCGCACACCGACGAGGAGGGCGATCCGCACAGCCCTCACGTGGGCCACGGCTCGGGCTTGCGAGGCCTCTACCACGCGCACATGGGCTGGCTCTTCGACACTCACGGGATGGCGGAGTCCAAGCGCTACGCCCGCGATCTGCGCGAGGACCGTGGCATGCGCTTCATCAACCGCCACTTCCTCGTGTGGGTCGCACTCGGCCTTGCCATCCCCTTCGCCCTGGGCCTCGGGATCACCGGCGAGCTGACCGGCGGGCTGACTGCGCTGTTCTGGGCCGGGCTGGTGAGGATCTTCTTCGTGCACCACATCACCTGGAGCATCAACTCCATCTGCCACTTCTTCGGCGAGCGCAGGTTCGACACCGACGACCGGTCCACCAACGTGGCCTGGCTGGCCCTGCCTTCGCTTGGCGAGGCGTGGCATCACAACCACCACGCCTTCCCGCGCGCGGCGACGCACGGGCTGCGCTGGTGGGAGATAGACATTTCGGGCCTGGTGATCCGTGGACTGCGGCGGGTGGGCCTGGCGTGGAACGTGGTGCGCATCACCCCGGAGCGTCAGCAGCAGCGACTCGCTACCCGGTAGCTCCGGGGGCGGGTGACGCCCGGGAGCGCAGGCTGTTGGGCCCCAGTGCGCGGCCCAGCAGCCCGAACAGGTCCTGCTGCCCTACCCCGCCAGGGGTTCCCGCCATGCCGGGGTGCGCCGACGCCGCCGAGGCGATCGCGGGGATCCGATCCTCGTCGACGCCGAGCTCCGCGAGCGTGCTGGGACCTGCGAGTGCGGCCAGTTCAGCCACCTTGGCCGCTGCCTCCGCGGGATCGTCGCCAACAGCTCCGAGCGCACCGGCAAGCGCGGCCCCCACCCTCGGTGCACGCTCGGCCATGAACGCGACTGTGTGCGGCAGGATCACCGCGTTGGTCTGCGCATGCGGGGTGCCCGCCTCGCGGACGATCGCCTGACACAGCGCATGGTGCACCGCCAGGCCGGTGGTCCCGACCGCCCAGCCTGCGAGGACGGCCGCGAGCGCGATGTCCTCCGCCACCGGCGGATCCAGGGGTAGACCGCGTGCGAAGAGCGAGGCGGCGCGCAGCGCGGCGCCCTCGGCGACGGGGTTGGCGCCGGGCGCGTACAGCGATTCCACCGCATGCGCCAGGGCGTTCATCGCCGTGGCAGCCAGTCCCCCCATCGGCGCCGAGGCCATCAGGGCCGGATCGCAGACAGCAAGCGCCGGGCGCACGAAGCTGAAGTCCTCGACGCCTGCGGGCATCCGGTGAAAGGGCGTGAACGAGGAGCCGGCCAGGGTGGTCGGGATGGCCGCGCAGCGCAGGCCATCCACCCCCGCGATCGCCTTGGCCGCATCGATCACCCGGCCGCCGCCGAGCGCGACCATCGGCCGGCCGGCCACGGCCTCACGCACAGCCGCGGC
>JACCUE010000348.1 GCA_013812005.1 Thermoleophilaceae bacterium | reverse complement strand
GCTCTGTTCGGACGACATGCTGCTCGAGGCGCTCGTCGCCTGTGGGGATCACGCTTCAGGCGGTCGCTACATCCCTCGGGATCTCCGTGGCGTCCGGGCGCGTGCACGGCGAGGGAGACCTCGACTTCCGCGGCACACTCGGTGTGGACCGCGACGCTCCGGTTGGTTTCTGCGATCCGCCTCTCGTTCGAACTCGACACCGACGCGGACCAGAAGCAGCTCGCCAAGCTCCGCGAACTCACCGAGCGCTACTGCGTCGTACATGTCCTGCGCGA
Organism: Thermoleophilaceae bacterium; assembly: GCA_013812005.1. Taxonomy (GTDB): domain Bacteria; phylum Actinomycetota; class Thermoleophilia; order Solirubrobacterales; family Thermoleophilaceae; genus JAAYBF01. The sequence goes on along the minus strand of JACCUE010000348.1, from coordinate 1,902 downwards.
CGGGAAGGGCGGCGAGCTGGAGATGGGCGCCCGCCATGGCGCGTGGTGTCTGGGGTGCTGCTGGGCCCTGATGGCCGCGCTGTTTGCGCTCGGGGTGATGAGCCTCGCCTGGACGGCTTTCGTCGCGGCACTGATCGCGCTCGAGAAGACCCTCCCGTGGGGACGCGCGGTCACATGGGCCACCGCCGCAGTGCTGCTCGCGCTCGCTGTGACGCTCGTGGCGGCGCCGGAGGCGCTTCCCGGGCTCACCGTGCCCGGCGGCGGCATGCACGATGCCGGGTCGATGGGCGCTATGCCGTAGACGGCCCGACGATGGTCGCCGCGATCTTGGAGGCCGTCGCATAGCCTCCCTCGCATGAGCGAGGCGTCGCCCGACGAGATCTGGGAGGCGGGCCTCGACGAGGGGGAGCGCCGACTGACGCGCGGGAACGCCGCCCTGGGCGCTACGGGCTTCGCGGGCGGGGCCGACGTGTTCCTCGGGCTCGTGGCGGTCATCGTGACCACGGGCGCGCTCCTGTCGGTCATGCCGGACGAGCCGGCGCACGTGATCGGCTCGGCCACGTTCGGGCTGGCGCTGGTGCTCATCACGCTGGGGCGAGCGGAGCTGTTCACCGAGAACTTCCTGATCCCGGTCAGCGCCGTGTACGCCGGCAGGGCGCCGCTGCGCGCGCTGCTGTCGATGTGGGGCATCACCTTCCTCTTCAACGGGCTCGGCCTGCTGCTCTTCGCCGCGATCTTCTCGCACGCCGGCGTGCTGGAGAAGAGCGCGTTGGAGGCGGCCGGGACGCTGGCCGACACCCAGGCCGACCGCGACGTGGTGCCCGCGCTGCTCAGCGCGATCGGCGCGGGCACGGTGATGACGCTCTTCACATGGGTGGCAGCCGCTACGGCCAGCACCTCGGCCCGGGTGATCGCCGCCCTCGGAGTCGGGTTTCTCCTGCTGGCCCCCAGCCTCAACCACGCCGTCGTGAGCTTCGGCGAGATCCTGTTTGGCCTGCTCGCGGACACCGCCGACGCCGGCTGGGGCGATCTCGCGCGCAACACCTCGATCGCGGTCGTCGGCAACCTGATCGGCGGTGTGGGCCTGGTGTTCGCCACCCGCCTGGCCCAGGTGCGCGGAGAGCCCGACAGCGACTCGGGCGCTTCCTCGCGCGGCCGGTAGCGGTCAAGGATTCCCGCTCGGCGCCGATTGCAGAAAGGATGGTGGTCCAAAGGATCCGCGAAGGCGTGGAAGCGGGCATGCGGTCGCAGGCCATCCCGCTGCTCGCAGTCCTGCTGCTCACGATCCCCGTGTTCGTGGCCGGTCACGTGCGCACGGGCGCTCGGAAGTCGGCTTCTTCGCCGGGGACCCGCGCTGGAGCGTCGACGTGGACCGCTCCTAAATCGAGATCTCGGGCTATGTGCAGCTGCTCGTGGCCGTCGTCCTGCTGCTGGTGATGGCGCGCCGCTGGCGCAACGCTCCGGTGTTCGCCGGCTGGGCGGCCGCCCTCGGCGTAACCCACTGGAGGAGCTCGGCGAGTGCACGCGCCGTGTCCTGGCGGCTGCTGGCCCTGCTGGTCGTGCTCGCCGCGTTCAGCGTCGGCGTCGACATGGTGCACGCCGCGCTCCTGGGTCTGTCGATCGATCTACCGCTGAGCACGTTGGAGGCGGGCGGCGAGGTCGGAGCCATGAGCGCGCTGCTCGCGTACGTCTTCCACCTCGCCCGCACGCAGTGACTCATGGAATCTTTTGCGCCATCCAAGTGCTTCCACGAGGTCCCTTCGAGCCATCTCCGCAGCAGCCGATTTCATCGCGGATCCGCTTCGGAAGCGGGTTCGGAGTGATGGGCGGTACTGGGTTCGAACCAGTGACCTCCTGCTTGTAAGGGGCAAGCAGGCCCTGCAGTCTGCTGCGTCCTGCAGT
>JACCUE010000339.1 GCA_013812005.1 Thermoleophilaceae bacterium | reverse complement strand
GACATCGCAAGCAGGAGGTCCGCGCGGCTCAAGCGCTCGATGTTGCGGTCGCGGCGTTGCTGGTAGGCAGCTGCCGGGGCCCGAGGCGGGGTTGCCGCGACCATGGGGGGCGGAGTCCGATCCTGGGCTGGGGGCCGCTTGGGAGACCGGCGATCCGGGGCCCACTCCGAGGCCAGGCGAAACGCCCGCCAAGCGGCGTCCCGGGTGCGCGGCATTCGCCGTCCGAGGTTCACGAGATGGACGCCGAGCGTGGGGATGCGCAGGTCCTTCGAGTCGGTGGGTGCGGCAGCGCAGCACACCGAGCACTGCTCACCGGGATCTCGGCGCAGGCAGACCCGTTCCTTGGTATCGAAGAGCTTGAGCGTCGGGCACAGCGGAAGGTAGTCCTGCAGGGTCATGATCACCGGCACGTGGGCCTCATGCGCGATGTCGATCAGCGACGAGGGGAGCCCGAAGAGCTCCTGTAGATGCAGCACATCGGGCCGAAACTCACCGAGGACTTTTCGGAACAGCCGCTCGGTGTGGGGCTCGTCGAGCTCCTGCAGCGGATCGCTGGTGCCCATGTCCAGGGCCACGTCGATCGGCGAGTTCAGCACCTCGAACACCCGGACGCCCGAGTTCGACCACCGGTGCAGGCGCGGCCGGCGCAGGAGCGGATATTGGCGCCCGGCGCAGAAGTAGCCGACGCAGTGCCCGTCCTCGGCCTGCGCTTGCATCAGGTCCTCTGCGTAGGCGATCAAGCCTCCGGTGCGCCACGGCCGAAAGCCCCAACCTGCGTGAAGGATTCTCACGGTCTCGTGGTGACGCCGTCAGGAGCGCTCAGGGGATGGCGACGTACCAGCTGCACCACGGCGGGTCCGCGAATGTCGCGCTCACCCGGAGCCGATGCGCCGCGCAGACCTCGTCGACGGCGGACCTCACGCCGAACCGACCCTCGGCAAAGGTGCCGTCCAGGTAGTCGTGCCCGGCCAGGATGCCCCCCGGCCGGACCTTCGCCATCCATTCTCCGAGATCCTGATTGACCGAGATGTAGTCATGGCGCGCGTCGAGGTACACGAAGTCGAGGCAGTGGTGGGGGATGCGGTCGGCGGCTTCGCTCCCGGTCATGCGCCAGACGGTGCTCCGCTCGCCGAACCGCGCCAGCCGGTTCATGGCCTCGTCGCGGTAGCTGTCGTGCGTCTCCTGCGCCACGTTCGCCACGTCCACGTAGTCCGTGTCGGGGGCGCTGAGCCAAGGATCGATCGAGATCAGGTGCCGGCCGCTCCAACCCTCGAGGAGCAACTCGGAGTACTCGCCCCGCTTGACGCCGACCTCGGCCCCGCACCCGACGAGCCCGCGGCGATTCAAGAGCAGAGGAAGATCGGACCGGTGGGGCAGAACAGGGCGCGGGGTGCGATAGGTCACGCGAACTGCGCGCATCGCGACTTGACGCACAGCCCCCATCCGCGTCGAATGACCGAGCCTGTCCAAGGCCTTCTGAACGGGCTTGAGCGCTGCTTGAGCGGGCTCCGCGGTCTCGGAAGGGCGCTCTGCGAGGGGCGCTGGCAAGGCGGGGAGGATAGCCGCCGCTCACCCCACGGCCACGCGGCCCGACGCTGCGAGCTTCTCGAACGTCGACAGCGCCTGGGCGGTCACCTGATCCATGTTCAGGTACTGGTAGCGGGCCAGGCGGCCCACGAAGGTCACGTCGGGCTCGGCGTCGGCGAGGGCCTCGTAGCGGTGGTAGAGCTCGCGGGTCTCGGCGTTCGGCACCGGGTAGTAGGGATCGCCCTCGGCGCGCGGGTACTCGTAGGCGATGGTCGACGCCGTGTGATCCTGTCCGGTGATCCAGCGGTACTCGGTCGTGCGGGTGTGAGGCACGTCCTCGGAGGGCTGATTGATGCTCGCGGCCGGTTGAACGAGCCTGCCGTCGGGCGTCGGCACCGTCTTGTGCTCGAACTCGAGGCTGCGGTAGGGCAGGGCGCCGAAGCGCTTGCCGAAGTAGGCGTCCACGGGGCCGGTGTAGACGAGGT
>JACCUE010000338.1 GCA_013812005.1 Thermoleophilaceae bacterium | reverse complement strand
GTCGCCGGCCGGCTGCCGGTGCACAGAAGAAAGAACCGTGACCTCACAGTGCCCACGCCCTCGACCTCCAGCGTCTCCGGGCTGGTGAGCCGTGCGGCGCCGAAGTGCACGTCGACGCCCTTCTCGGTGAAGCGGTCGGGACTGTCGTCGGTGCCGGCTAGGTCGGCCTGGATCGACCGGATCCGCTCGAACACCCGCGCGGTGTCGATCTCCGGCTCGACCGCGGTCAGGCCGTAGCGGTCGGCGTGGCGCATGGTGTTGGCCGCTCTCGCCGAGGCCAGCAGCGCCTTGCTCGGCACGCAGCCCGTCCAGAGGCAGTCCCCGCCCACGCGGTCGCGCTCGACCGCGGCGACCTTGATGTCGAGAGTCGAGGCGAACTCGGCGGCGACCATGCCGGCCGAGCCCATGCCGACGATCACCAGGTCGTAGCTGCGCTCGGGCATGGCCGCCCGGAGCCTATCCGCGGCCCCGGCCGGGGCCGCGGAGTCTGGAGGTCCTCAGGGCCCTGAACGCGCCTCCACTCCCGTGTCGGGGTTGTCCGAGAACAGACCGTCTACGCCGAGGGAGAAGAACTGCTCATACTCGGCGATCGCGTTCCCGTAGGCCGCCGGGTCGGGGGATGACCGCAGCTCGGCCGGAAGGAACACGTTCTCGTTGCGGAAGGTGTAGGGGTGTACGAGCAGGCCGGCGGCGTGGGCGTCCTCCACTAAGGACGTGGGTGCGAGCGATCGCCCGCTGGCGTCGCGGGGCACGATGTAGTCCTTCGGTGGGCCGACGCCGTCGGCATAGCGCGCCACCGCCCGCAGACCGGGGCCGGTGGCCAGATCCGCATAGGTGCGGCTGCCCCCCGCAACCGTCTCGTCGTACGGCTTGGAGGTCCGCGACCCCAGGAGCTGTACGAGCGGCGTGTCGATCTCGCGGTCGAGTCGTTCGAGATTCCTGATCTCGAACGACTGCACGAACACCCTGTCCTTACGGCCGTCGAGCTTGTTTCGCCGCAGCGCCTTCACGAGCGGCTCCTCCAGCGGCAGGCCGATCGAGCGGAAGTACGTCGGGTGCTTTGTCTCGGGGTAGATGCCGATCGGCCGGCGTAGCTCGCGCGAGAGCCGCCGGGTCAGGTCCATGACTTCCTGGAAGGTGGGCACCTCGTAGCGGCCGTCGTAGATCGTGTTGCGCTGGCGGATGGCCGGGATCCGCTCCTTGGCGCGCAGGGTCTTCAGCTCGGCTAGCGTGAAGTCCTCGGTGAACCAGCCCGTGAGCGAGACGCCGTCGATCGACTTGGTGGTCTTGCGTGAGGCGAACTCCGGATGTGATGCCACGTCGGTGGTGGTTGAGATCTCGTTCTCGTGGCGGGCCACCAGCACGCCGTCCCTCGTGGACACCAGGTCCGGCTCGACGTAGTCGGCGCCCATGCGTGCGCCCAGCTCGTAGGCGGCGAGCGTGTGCTCGGGGCGGTAGCCGGAGGCGCCGCGGTGGGCGATCACCAGCGGCTCGCTCTTTCCTGGTCGGGCCTTGCGGTCACTCCCTTCGGAGCCGGGTCGAGGCGACGCCGTGGCGGCTACCGCCAGGGCTGCGATCAGTGTGAGCGCACAGAGCGTGAACAGGGTGCGCGGGAGGAAGGAGTTCATGCCCGGCATCCAAACGGCTGGCGGGCGCCCGGCGGTGAACGAGCTGTGACCGCCGGGCGGCCGTTTGGTGAACGGTCAGGGAGCGGGCGGCAGGCCCTCGAGAGCCTCGCGCGCGGCGCTTCCAACATTGGGCGCGCAGCCTTCTGACTCGAGCCGCCCCGCCGCCTCGGTCAGCTCCTCGCGTGGTGTGTCGCCGCTGTCGCCCTCGCCCAGCGGGGAGCTGAGCGTGTCGGGCTCGCGTTCGGCGATCTCGATCAGCGCGGCCATGTCGCGCGCGAGCTTGCTCTCCGGCACGGTCTTCGACAGGCAGTGCTGGCTCACGGTGACATTGGCCCTGTGCATAGCCAGCGTGTCGCCTGGCCCAGACGACCACCTCGGGCACGGTATCCGGTGCGGTCTGCACGACCGTCTAGGTCTCGGTCTTGTTCACGGTGCGGACCTCCTCGTCCCCGCCGCATCCGGACGCCGCGACCACTGCCACCGCTACGAGTACCGCGCCGAGGGCTCTCACAGCAGGCCGGTGAACGACGTGCCCACGTCGCTCACCAACTCGAACAGCGGCGACGGCACGATGCCGAAGAAGATGGTGGCCGCGGCGGCGAGGATGGCAACGAGGGCCACCTCGGGCTGTGCGCGCGCGTCGGCCTCCGGCGACCGGCCGGCCACCGCGCTGACGCGGCGCGGCGGGAAGCTGGGCAGCTCGACCTCGAACCGGCCCATCCACATCACCGCGATCACGCGCAGGTAGTAGACGAGGG
>JACCUE010000266.1 GCA_013812005.1 Thermoleophilaceae bacterium | reverse complement strand
GCGATCGGCCTGCGCTCCTCCGGCAACGTTCCGGCTGCGCTCCTCCCCCTGAGGCCGCGTCCGCCCGAATCGGGTATACCTGCCGCGTGGCCGACAATCGACGTTACGAGACCGAAGAGCTGCTGGTACGCCCCGGCACCTACTTCAACCCCCAGACCGAGGTCCTGGTGGTTGTTGACGACTCCAACTCCATGGATGCGGAGATCTTCAACTTGGAGGAGTTCGAGGGAGCCGACTGGGTGCTCGTGTCCGACGACCTGCCCGTCGACGAGGCCCAGCGCGACGAGCTGCTGGAGACCTTCCAGGCCACCTGGCACGGAGGAGACGGGCGCCAGACCCGGGCGATGGCAGATCCGGACGCCAGTGACGACGAGGCCGAGCTCGAGCCGGATCTCGAGGCGGACGAGGACCGGCCGGCCGCGGCCACCGAGGACGCGTAGCCCCTGCTGATCTAGTCTGTCGGCCGTGCGTCCGGTCTACGGCCTCGGCATCTTCATACCTATAGCCGTCGCGCTCGAGCTTGCGCACGCGTCGCCGGTGCTCGTGTTCCTGGCCGCTGCGCTTGGCGTGATCCCCACCGCCGCGGTGATGGGCGAAGCCACCGAGCACATAGCCGCCAAGACCGGGCCCGGAATCGGCGGCCTCCTCAACGTCACCTTCGGCAACGCGCCCGAGCTGATCATCGCCCTCTTCGCGCTCAAGGAGGGACTCCAGGAGGTGGTCAAGGCGTCCATCGTCGGATCGATCATCGGCAACATCCTGCTCGTGCTCGGCGCGGCGATGCTGGTGGGCGGGCTCAAGCGCGACAAGCAGGTGTTCAACCGCACCGCCGCCAACGCGCAGTCCGTGATGCTGCTGCTGGCGCTGTGCGCGCTGATCCTGCCGGCGGTCTTTCAGCTCGTGCACGGCGGCGGCCTGCCGGGTGTGGGCGAGGAGCGGGTGGACTTCGGCGCGGAGCTCGAGCAGCTCTCGTTTGCCGTGGCGATCGTGTTGATGGTCAGCTACGCGGCCGGGCTCGTATTCTCGCTGAAGACCCACCGTGCGGTCTTCAATCCCTACGAGGCGGAGGAGGAGGAGCACGAAGGCGGGTGGTCGATGAAGCGCTCGATCGTCTCCCTCGCCGTCGCCGCGGTGCTGGTGGGCGTGATGAGCGAGGTGCTGGTGGGATCGATCACGGAGGCCTCGGAGACGATCGGCCTGTCGCAGTTCTTCGTGGGCGTGTTCGTGGTGGCGATCGTGGGCAACGCCGCCGAGCACTGGGTGGCGGTGCTCGTCGCGGCCAAGGACAAGATGGACCTGGCCGTGTCGATCGCCATCGGCTCGAGCGCGCAGATCGCGCTGTTCGTGGCGCCCCTGCTCGTCCTGCTCTCGTTCGTGATCGGACCGAGCCCGATGGCGCTGGTGTTCAACGGCTACGAGCTGGGCGGCCTCGTGTTCGCCGTTCTGATCGCCAACTTCGTCACCCAGGACGGCGAGTCCAACTGGTTCGAGGGCGTGCAGCTGCTCGCGCTTTACGTGGTGCTCGGGCTGGTCTTCTTCTTCGCCTAGCCTAGCCGCCCGTTCGCGCAACGGCGAGCGCGCCGGCTCCCGAGCTGCGCCCGGGAAGCGCCGTCAGGAGCTCTCGGCCCGGTCGGCCGCCGGCTTCCCGGCGCCGGCGCCCGCGCCCGTGCCGCCGTTCCCGTCTCCGTCCCCGGGGCCGCCCTCGCCCCCCTCGTCGCCCTCGCCCCCCTCGTCGTCCTCGGAGGACAGAGTGCGCTTCGCGCGCTCCTCCTGCTTGGCGTCCGAGTCGGGATCGCGGCGATCGGCAAGCAACGACGCGACGATGCCGATCGTGAAGAGCACCGCGATGATCGCCAGGCTGGCGATCGGGCCGATCTTGACCACGTCCTCTATCAGCAGCTTGACGCCGACCACGCCCAGGACGACGGCGATCGTCTCGTCGAGGTAGCGAAACCGCGAGATCAGCCCCTCCACCAGCACGAAGAGCGCTCGCAGGCCCAGCAGCGCGAACACGTTGCCCATCCAGATCAGGAACGGGTCGCGGGTGATGGCGAAGGCCGCCGGGATCGAGTCGATCGCGAAGGCGATGTCGGCGAAGACCACGGCGACCAGGCACAGGAACAGCGGGGTCACGTAGCGCTTGCCGTGCTCCTTCGAGAACCAGTGCCCCTCGCGGAAGTCGTCGGTGACCGGGTAGAAACGCCGCACCAGGCGCACCATCAGGTTCTTGTCGGGGTCGACGTTCTCGTCGACCCCCTTGAAGATCCGGTAGGCCAGCACCAGCAGTGCCACGCCCAGCAGATAGACGACCACGTGGAACTGCTCGATCAGCGTGATCCCGGCCAGGATGAACACGCCGCGCAGGACCAGGGCGGCCACGATGCCCCAGAACAGCAGGCGCGCGCGCCGTTCCACCGGCACCCCGAAGTAGGCAAACAGAAGGAGGAAGACGAACAGGTTGTCAAGCGAAAGGGACCGCTCGATCAGGTAGACGGTGGTGTAGAGGACCGCGTCGTCGCTGCCCTGGAAGCCCCATACCACCAGCGCCACCGCCAGGCTGACCACGAGCCAGCCGATCGACCAGATCGCCGCCTCACGGAAGTCGGGCTCTCGCCCCCGCGCGAAAAAGTGGAGGTCGAGCCACAGGAACACCAACAGGGCGACGACCAGGGCCGCCCAGGGAGCTATCGCTTCCAGAGCCATCGGCCCTGCACGCTATCGGAGGGTCATGGCGGGCTGGGGAGCAGCATGTTGCACCGCTGCATCGCCGCGGTGTCCTCCGGTGATGCGTTGTCCAGGCAGTCGGAGTACAGCTGCAGGGCATCGGGCTGCGGCGCGTCGGGCACGGGAGTGGTGACCCCCGGCGTAGTGGCGGCTCCGTCCTCGTCCGGCACTGGCGTCGGATCCCCGCCCAGGCCCTGTCCGCCGAGGGTGCCGAAACCTCCGAGCTGGGTGCTGAGGTCCTCGATCGGCCGCGCATCTGCCGGGGCCTCCACGGTCTGATCGCCGTTCACATCGGACAGCTCGATCGAGATCCGCAAGCTGGCGCCCTCGATCCCATTGAAGCGTTCCCGGTCCTCCTCGGGCACCGCGACCTCGATGCGGGCCGAGATCCGCCGGATCACGTCGTCCTCCTTGCCCACGTAGACATCGAAGCCGGGGTCCTTCACCACCTCGTTCAGCTGATCGAGCTGCTGATCGGTGAGCGGCTGCGGAGTGCCGGGCGTGACACCGCCGATGGCGTTTGCCGAGCGCTCGACCAGCTTGTTCAGATCCGCGAAGAGGCTGCGAATGTCGAGCTTGGCGGACACGTGCTCTGTCGCGACGCCGGCCACCTCGTCCCCACCCTCGCTCTTGGCCTCGATCACCCAACCGCGCGGATCCACACCGAGCTCTGCAAGCGGGCCCGGGCCGCCGTCGCCCTCGGCGCCGCTCAGCTCTCGATTGGCGCGGGCGATGTCCTCCGCGGGCTGCTCGTAGAACTCTCCCCCGAACTTCAGGAACGCGCGGTCGCCCGTGGAGAGAAAGCCGGATTCCACGGTCTGCCCCGTCTCCCGCAAGCCGAACTTGAGGTCGATATCGAGCTTGGGGATCGTGTCCTCGGCGGCGATGTAGACGCCCGAGGCCTCGACGCGCACCGGGCGCTCCAGGCCCTGCAGGCCCGGCACCTCGAGCTGAGCGTCGACCTTCACGTCGGCGCTCGTCACCGACTGGCGGAAGGCCCGGTCGAGAAGGCCCTCCACGTCCTCTTCGCTCTCCCCCCCGCCGCAACCGGCGAAAGCGGCGACCGAGGCAAGCGCCAGAAGCACGGCGAGAGGTCTGCGGGCGATCGGTCGCATACGGCGGCGAGGGCCGCAGAGTAGCGGTGGACCCTCGGCGCCACGCAACTTACGGCCTCCCGCTAGGTTGGGGACGGTGATGTGCCCGCAAACTGCCCGATTTGCCGCGGGCCTCATCGCCTGCATCGCGCTCTGGGGGGCCACCCCCGCCCAGGCCCGCAACGTGCTGGTGGTGGAGGGCCCGCGCGCGACCCAGATCAACGATCCCTTCGCCCCGACCGGCGCCGGCGCCGACCTGGGCCGCGAGCCGCGGGGCGGACGCAAAGCCCGCCCAACCGCCGGGGCCTCCGCGCGCTCGCGCGGGCAGCGCGCCGTGCTCGTGGCCCTGCGCACGGCCCGGCGGCAGAACAAGATCTCGGACGGGCGCTACCGCAGCTACACCCGCATTCTCTCGCTGGCCCGCAAACGGCATCGGCGGCTGCGCGGCACGCGCAAGCTCGAGCTGGGCAGCGTGCTCGCAACCCTCGAAGAGATCGCCCGGTCCAAGCAGCTCAAGCCCGGGCGCATGCCCGCGCTGTTCCTCATCCTGCGCCGCAACGCCGAGTTCTGGCTGCGCAGCCCCTTCCCCGCCGATCGAGGGCTGGTGAGCTTCCGCGGCAGCCAGCTGCTGTTCGAGTACTACGCCGGCAAGGGCCTGCAACTGCAGCCGCTGACCAACTTCAAGAAGGCGAACCTGATGCACGGCGCCTGCGTGAAGAACACAGGTCCGTGTGAGCTCGCGGGGCTGCGCCGGCTGCTGCGCGAGATGGTCAACACATCGACGCGCAGAGGTCGTTTCCGGACCTGGGAGTACTACTTCGAGTTCGGCGGCGGGCGGCCGCCCTGGATCAGCGGGATGGCTCAGGCCACCGGGATCCAGGCCTTCGGTCGAGCTTCCGAGCTGCTGCGCGAGCCGGGCTGGCGCCGGTACGCGCGCAGCGCGCTCGGCGCTTTCAAGACCCCGCCGCCCATCGGGGTGGCCACCAGGGGGCCGGGGGGCGGCGTGCACTACCTGCAGTACTCCTTCGCCCCCAGGCTGTTCATCTTCAACGCCTTCCTGCAGTCGGTGATCGGGCTCTATGACTACTCGCAGCTCACCGGCGACCGGACCGCCCGGGCGCTCTATGCCCGCGCCGAGCCCGAGGCCCGCCGGGAGGTGCCGCTGTCGGACACCGGCGACTGGTCGCGGTACTCGTTTGCCGGCGCGGAGTCGACTGCCGAGTACCACGAGCTGCTGCGCGAGTTCCTCACGAGCCTGTGCAGCCGCCTGCGGCGCGACGTGTATTGCGGCGCCGCCAAGCGCTTCAAGCTCTACACCACCGAGCCGGCCGAGCTGAAGCTCCTCGGCCCCGGCGCGGCGACGAAGGGGCAGATCTCCCGGGTCCGGTTCTCCCTCTCCAAGCTGTCGGCGGTGCAGCTCACGGTCAGACGCCGTGGGAAGGTCGTGTTCGACCGGGTGGCCACGTTCGGGCGGGGCGAGGGCTCCTTTGCCTTCAGGCCGCGTGCCACTGGAAGCTTCGGCGTGCGGCTGGCCGCAAAGGAGCTGCGCACCGGGCGTGAGCTGCGCACCTATGAGACTGGCGAGATCGAGTCGCTGCCCTCACCCTGAGGGCATATCCCTCCGGATGGTTCCTTGAGCGTCCCTCGCACGATTCTCTACACCGGGAAGGGCGGCGTCGGCAAGACCAGCGTGGCGGCCGCGACCGCTCGGCGCTGCGCGGCCGCCGGCCTGCGCACCGTGATCCTGTCCACGGATCCCGCGCACAGCCTCTCTGACTCGCTGGAGGCCGAGCTCGGCCCCGCCCCCGCCGAGGTGGCACCGCTCCTGTTCGCGCAGGAGGTGCAGGCTCAGACCGAGATGGAGCACAACTGGGACGCGGTGTCGGGCTGGCTTGGAGAGCTTCTCGCCGACCGCGGCGTGGACCCGATCGTCGCCGAGGAGCTGACCGTGCCGCCCGGCATGGACGAGCTGTTCTCGCTTCTGCAGATCAAGCGCCACCACGACTCCGGTGAGTTCGACGCGATCGTGGTCGACTGCGCGCCCACCGGCGAGACCCTGCGGCTGCTCTCGTTTCCCGATGTGTGCACCTGGTGGCTGGAGAAGGTGTTTCCCTTTCAGAGCCGCATGGTGGCGGCGGCGAGGCCGCTGGCCCGGACGCTGATACCCGACCTCGCATTGCCCGGCGAAGCCGTCTTCGAGGACGTGGAGCGCCTGGCGCGCAACCTGGTGGCGATGAACGACATCCTGCGCGACCGCCGCCACACCTCGGTGCGGCTGGTGATGAACCCCGACCGGATGGTGGTCAAGGAGGCGATGCGCACCTTCACCTACCTCAACCTGTACGGGTACCTGACCGACGCCGTGGTGGTCAACCGGATCTTCGGAGAGGAGGCCGGCAGGGGCTACTTCGCCGCTTGGCGCGAGGCTCAGCAGGAGCACATGGAGCTCGTGCGCTCGGGCTTCGAGCCCGTCCCGATCCTCACCGCCCCCTTCTACCCGCGCGAGGTGGTCGGGGCCGAGATGCTCGACCGGCTGGGCGACGAGCTGTTCGACGGCATCGAGGCGCACGGCGTGCTGCACAGCGAGCTTTCGCAGGGCCTGTCCAGCGAGGACGGGCGTGCCACTCTGAGGCTGGTGCTGCCGTTCGCCGAACGCGGCGAGATAGAGCTCAAGAAGATCGGCCTCGAGGTGATCGTCCGCGTCGGCGCGCAGAAGCGCACTATCATCCTACCGCCCGCGATGACGGCCTACGACACCAGCGGTGCGCGCTTCGAGGACGGCGCGCTGGAGGTCTACTTCGCCCGGGCAAGCGATGAAGCCACCCCGCCCGAAAAAAGCTGAGGACCCACTGCCGCCCTACGGCGATCTCTACGGGGACGCGGGTGGGCCAGACGGGGACGACGACCCGAGCAGCCGCTACGGAGCCCCGCCGCCCCCGCCGCCGCGGGCCAACCTCGACTTCTCCGCACTGTTCGTCGTTCTGGACGCCGTTCGCCGCGCCGCTCCCGCCGAGCTGCAGGAGCGGCTCACATCGCTCATCCGGGAGGCGCTGCTCACTCTGCGCTCACTGATCGACTGGTACCTCGAACGCCTGGATCGCAAGCCCCGCGAGCCGCGCGTAGAGGACATCCCGATCGACTGAGAGCTTCAGTCCGGAGATTCTTCGGTGCGGTGCTCGCCGGAGATTCTTCGGTGCGGTGCTCGCCGGAACGACGTTCCGGCTGCGCTCCTCCCGGGACGTTCCGGCTGCGCTCCTCCCGGGACGTTCCGGCTGCGCTCCTCCCGAGGTGATCGGGCTGCGCTCCTGGCTTCTCTGTCCGTCCGGTGATGGGAGCGACCACGGCCGTGGCGGCCG
>JACCUE010000308.1 GCA_013812005.1 Thermoleophilaceae bacterium | reverse complement strand
GCGAGCTGGTGGAGGCGCGCAACAATGGCGAGAACGCCGCCTACCAGGCGGACAAGCAGCTCGAGGACCTGGGTGACTCGGTCGACGAGGCGTCCAAGGCCGAGATCAAGCAGGCCGCCGAGGATCTTCGCGGCTCGCTCGAGTCAGAGGACGCGGCGGAGATCACCGCCAAGACAGAGTCGCTGCAGGCGGCCTTCCACAAGGTCTCGGAGCAGATGTACGCCGCCGCGTCGCAGCAGGCGCAGTCCGACGGCTCCTCCGGCAACGGCGCGACCACGGCCGACGCCGACGGGACCGTCGAGGAGGAGGTCGTGGACGCCGAGGTGGTCGAGGGGGAGGAGCGGCGCTAGTGGGCCCCGACCAGCGAAAGGCGCCTGCGGAGGACGCCGTGCGCGAGCAGCTCGCCGAGGAGCGGGAGCGGATGGCGCCGGAGGCTGCCGAGGAGCCGGCGGCGTCCGATGCGTCTGCCGAGGGCAGCCGACAGGACGAGGGCTCGGATCCCGCCGACGAGCTCGAGTCCGAGCCAGAGCCAGAGCCAGAGCCAGAGCCAGAGCCCGAACCCGAGGATCCCCTCACCGCCCTCCAGCGCGAGCGCGATGAGTACCTCGCTCTCGCTCAGCGGGCCCAGGCGGACTTCGATAACTACCGCAAGCGGGCCGCGAGGGAGGCGGCGGCGGCCACCCAGCGCGCGAAGAGCGGGCTGGTGGGCGAGCTGCTGCCCGTGGTCGACAATCTCGAGCGGGCGCTGGGCTCGGCGGCCGAGGGCGAGGAGCATCTCGCCGCCGGGGTCAAGCTCGTGCACTCCGAGCTGGTGTCCGTGCTCAACCGCAACGGAGTGGAGCAGTTCGACCCGGCCGGCGAGAAGTTCGACCCGGCCGTGCACGAGGCGCTCTCGACCCGCGAGCAGGAAGGGTCCGATTCGGGCGTCGTCCTCGACGTGGTCGAGAAGGGCTACCGCCTGAACGGGAACGTGCTCCGTCCTGCGCGCGTGGTCGTATCGGGGTGAGAGATGCCGGCTACGCGTAATCCCTACGAGGCGCTCGGGGTCGACAAGAAGGCCTCTGACGATGAGATCAAGAAGGCCTACCGCAAGCTGGCGCGCCAGTATCACCCGGACAAGAACCCCGGTGACGCGTCGGCGGAGGGGCGCTTCAAGGAGGTCCAGGAGGCCTACTCGATCCTGTCCGACGCCAAGAAGCGCCGCGAGTACGACCAGGGCGGGGGCGTATTCGGCAGCGGCTTCGACCCCGGCGCCTTCCGCACGGGAGCCGGCGGCTTCGGCGGCGGAATCGGGGACATCCTCTCCGACCTCTTCGGCCCCGCCGGCCGGGGCGGCGCCGCCGGCCCACGGCCCGAGCGCGGTCGCGACCTCGAGACCGACGTTCACATCTCCTTCGACCAGGCCATGGAGGGAGCGCAGGTACCGGTCAGCCTCACGCTCTCCGCGCCATGTCCCACCTGTCACGGCACCGGCGCCAGGCCGGGCACCACGCCGCAGGTCTGCAGCCGCTGCCAGGGCCGCGGCGTGGAGGCGGAGTCGCAGGGTCTGTTCTCGATCTCCCAGCCGTGCCAGAAGTGCGCCGGCACGGGTACCGAGATCATCGATCCCTGTGGCGCCTGCAACGGCGCCGGTCACACGCGTCAGGTCAAGCGCTACCGGGTGAACATCCCGGCAGGCGTGAAGGACGGCAGCCGCGTGCGGCTGGCGGGCAAGGGTGAGGGCGGCCGGCGCGGCGGCCCCGCCGGAGACCTCTACGTGGTCACGCGGGTGGCCGACTCCGCGTTGTTCAAGCGCCGGGGCGACAACCTCGAGGTCGAGGTGCCGGTCACGATCCCGGAGGCGATCCGCGGAGCAACGATCGAGGTGCCTACCCTCAACGGCTCCAAGCGCATCCGCGTCGCGCCCGGCACCCAGCACGGCACGGTTCAGCGCCTCCGTGGCGAGGGGCCGCCACGGCTGGGCGGCCGCGGCCGCGGCGACATCCACTACCGGCTCACCATCGACGTGCCCCGATCGCTGTCTCGCGAGCAGCGGGAGGTGGTCGATGAGCTGGCCGCGGTGATCGACGAGAACCCGCGCGAGCGGATCCTCAGGCCCAGCGGAGGTGACCGGAGCTGATGGCGCTCGGCGACGAAACGGCCCGGGGCGTCTACATGATCTCCGTGGCCGCCGAACTGGCCGGCATGCATCCCCAGACCCTGCGCATCTACGAGACGAAGGGCCTGATAACGCCCCAGCGGTCCGCCAAGAACACCCGCCTCTACTCCCAGGAGGACGTGGAGCGCCTGCAGCGCATACAGGAGCTGACCACGGAGCTGGGGATGAACCTGGCCGGGGTGCAGCGGGTCTTCGAGCTCGAGTCCGAGCTCGACCGGATGCGCAGGCGACTGCGCAACCTCGAGCGCCAGGCCGAGCGCGTGAACGCGGAGCTCGTCTCCGAGCTGGACCGCGTGCGGCGCTCCTTCAAGGCCGAGCTGGTGCCCTATCAGGCCCCCGGTACAGCGCTCGTGGCACCCCAGCGGCGCCAGGATCCTGCGGTGCGGATCCGTATCTCGCGGCCCGGCGGCCGGCGCTAGGCCCGAGAGGGACGTCGCCTCCGCTACTCTGCGCGACCGGCGACCATCGCCGGCCGAGACCATTG
>JACCUE010000302.1 GCA_013812005.1 Thermoleophilaceae bacterium | reverse complement strand
CAACCTGTTCTCGCATACGGTCGGCTACTCGTTCCTCGAGCGCGGCAGCACCGGGATCGAGCGCTTCCGCGACGACGAGCTGACCGGCGAGGAGAACGAGTTCAGCTCGATCTTCTCCGAGCTGCAGTCCGAGCAGCCCGAGGGCAGCGACGTGACCACCACGCTGGACATCGAGGCGCAGCGCACGGCCGTGGAGGCGCTGGGCGGCCGCCAGGGGGCGATCGTGGCCATCGAGCCCTCCACGGGCCGGGTGCGGGCGATGGCCTCCTCACCGGATTTCAACCCCAACGAGGTGCCGACAGATCGCTTCAGTGAGCTGAACACCGATGAGGAGGCGCGTCCGGTGGTCAACCGCGCGACCCAGGCCAACTTCCAGCCCGGGTCGACCTTCAAGGTGGTGACGGCGGCGGCCGCGCTCGACAGCGGCAAGTTCAGCCCCGAATCGATCGTGGACGGCGCCTCCGGCCAACTCGTGAGCGGCGTGCCGCTGGCCAACTTCGGTGGGCAGGACTTCGGCTCCATCACGCTCACCGATGCCCTCACCAACTCGGTGAACACGGTGTGGGGGCAGGTCGGCGAGCAGATCGGCCGGGAGACGCTCGTGGAGTACATGAACCGCTTCGGCTTCAACTCGGACCCGGCCCTCGACTACCCCGAGGACCAGATGAACGCGAGCGGAATCCGCAACGCGGATCTGCGCCTGCTCGACGGCGACGACGGCTTCGACGTGGGGCGTGTGGCGATCGGTCAGGGTGGAGCCGAAGGCCAGATCCAGGTGACGCCGCTGCAGATGGCGTTGGTGGCCGCTGCCGTTGGCAACGGAGGCAGGCTGATGCGTCCCCGGCTCACCGAGAAGGTGGTGGCGCCCGACGGCCGGGTGGAGGAGAGCTTCGAGCCCGAGGAGCAGAGCCAGGTGATGTCGGCCGAGTCGGCCGGCGAGCTCGCGGCGATGATGAGCCGCGTGGTGGAGGAGGGCACCGGCACCGCTGCGGCTCTCTCGGGCGTCCCGGTGGCGGGCAAGACGGGCACCGCCGAGGTGGCCGGCGCGCAGCTCAACCAGCTCTGGTTCATCGGCTTCGCTCCGGTGGAGGATCCACAGGTGGCGATCGCCGTCACCCTTGAGAACCAGCCGCTCGGCACCCAGGGCGGGCAGGTGGCGGCCCCGCTGGCCGCTCAGGTGATGGAGACGCTGCTGAGATGACCGAGGTCGCGGAGAACACGACCGTCGACGGGCGCTACCGCATCCTGGGCCGCATCGGGTCGGGCGGGATGGCCGACGTGTACCTGGCCGAGGACAGCCACCTGGGGCGCGAGGTGGCGCTCAAGGTGCTGCACCGCCGCTTCGCTCAGGACGCGGAGTTCGTGGAGCGCTTCCGTCGCGAGGCCCGCTCTGCCGCCGGCCTCCAGCATCCCAACGTGGTCGGCATCTACGACCGTGGCGATCACGAGGGCACCTACTACATCGCCATGGAGCTCCTGCGCGGGCGCACGCTCAAGGACATCGTGATCCAGGAGGCTCCGCTCGATCAGATGCGCACGATCGACCTGGGGGTGAGCATTCTGCAGGCGGCGGCGTTCGCTCACGGCCACGGCGTGATCCACCGCGACTTCAAGCCCCACAACGTGATCGTGGACGACGAAGGGGTGCCCAAGGTCACCGATTTCGGGATCGCCCGCGCCGGGGCGTCCGAGATGACGGAGACCGGGTCGATCATGGGCACCGCCCAGTACCTGTCCCCGGAGCAGGCGCAGGGTCACTCGGTGACCGCCGCCTCGGACATCTACTCGATCGGGATCCTGCTCTACGAGATGCTCACCGGTCGCTTGCCCTTCACCGGGGACAGCGCCGTGTCGATCGCCCTCAAGCACCTTTCCGAGCCGCCTTCGTCGATGTTGGGGGAGAGCCTCACCATCGAGCCCAACCTCGAGGCCGTGGTGATGGGTGCGGTGGCCAAGGATCCCGCGGCCCGATGGGCGAGCGCGGACGACTTCGCAGCGGCGCTCGAGGCGTGCCGCCCGTATGTGGAGGCCCAGGCAGCGGGCGCCGCCGGCGCCGGTAACACCGCGGCCTTCGCCGCGGTCCCGGTGGTGGCGGCCGAGGGCCCGCCGGTGGTTTCCGAGGACGCCAGGGCGGAGGAGGAGCGCCGGCGCCGGTGGCCCATGTTGACCCTCGGGCTGCTGGTCCTGGCGCTGATCGGGCTGATGATCTTCGCCTTCACGCGGCCCGAGAAGGTCGATGTGCCGCCCGTGGTGGGCCAGCAGCTCAGCGACGCCCGCGATCGGCTCGACCGCGCCGGCTTCGAGCAGGTGGAGGTCCAGCGCGAGCGCAGCCTCGCTCCCCTGGATCGGGTGCTGCGCCAGGATCCCGACCCGGGTGAGGCGGCGCCGCAGGACGAGCCGGTCCTGCTGATCGTCTCGGGTGGGCCGGGCAAGGTGCGGGTACCGGACGTGACCAACCTGCCGGAGGAGCGGGCGCGCAAGAACCTGAACAAGGCCGGGCTGAAGGTCGACACCGATGTCGAGCCCTCGAGCGTCGTGAAGAAGGGCTTCGCGATCCGTACCTCTCCAGCCGCCACGACCGAGGTGGACCGCGACATCCGTGTGCGGCTGTTCGTGAGCTCGGGACCGGAACAGGTCTCCGTGCCCGATGTGGTGGGCCTCACCCGCGAGGCCGCCGAGACGCGCATCACCCGCGGGGGCCTCGACGTGCGCGTGGAGATGGAGCAGTCCGACGAGCCCGAGAACGAGGTGATCGCCCAGTCCCCGGGCGCCGGAGACAAGGTCGATCGCGGCGACGACGTGACGATCACCGTGGCCGTGGCGCCCGAGGAGCCCGAGCAGGTGACCGTGCCCGACGTGACCGGGCTGACCGGGGCCGAGGCCCTACGGACGCTGCGTAACGCGGGGCTTCGGGGGTCGGTCAGCGAGCGCGCCACGGACGCTCCCGACGAGGATCGGATCGTGCTCAGGCAGAGTCCGGGCAACGGCGCTGAGGTCGACCCGGGCAGTGCCGTGACGCTGGTGGTGGGACGCTTCGAGGCGCCGAAGGACCCCGTCGGGCCCGACCCCGTGGAGCCCGACCCCACGGTACCCGGCGTTCCGTGAGGGTGGCCCTGCTCGCGGGCGGGCGCTCGAGCGAGCACGATGTGTCCCTGGCCTCCGCGGCCGCCGTGCGATCCGGGCTCGAACAGGGGGGACACGAGCCGGTCTCGGTGGAGATCTCCCGCGACGGGCGCTGGACTCGCGGGGGATCGCCGGTGGTTCTCGATCCGGGCGGAGGGCTGCTCGGCTGTGATGTCGCCTTTCCCGTCCTGCATGGACCCTACGGCGAGGACGGCACGGTGCAGGGGCTGCTGGAGGCCCTGGGCGTCCCCTACGTGGGGGCCGGGGTACTGACCTCCGCGCTGTGCATGGACAAGGTGCTGTTCAAGGATCTGATGGCCGCGGCGGGACTGCCCCAGGTTCGCTATGTGGCGCACCGGGAGGGTGACGACGAGGCGCCGCTCGCCGACCTCGGCCTGCCCGTTTTCGTCAAGCCCGCGCGGCTGGGCTCCTCGGTCGGCATATCGAAGGTCTCCGTGGCGGCTGATCTGCCAGGCGCACTCGCGTCCGCCTTCGGGCACGACCCGCTGGCGATCGTCGAGGCCATGTCGCACGGAATGGAGGTGGAATGCTCGGTGGTGGGCGACGCCGACCCCGAGGCGTCGGTACCGGGCGAGATCGTGTTCGAGTCCGACTGGTACGACTACGAGGCCAAGTATGAGCAGGGCGGCATGAATCTGATCGTGCCCGCCCGGTTGCCCGAGCCGGTGCGCGAAGAGGTGCGGAGGCTGGCAGCCGACGTCTTCCTGCGAGTCGGCTGCGCCGGGATGGCGCGCTGTGACTTCTTCGTGGAGGACCCCGACGGTGACGCCAGGGTGCTCGTGAACGAGCTGAACACGATCCCCGGGTTCACGGAGACCAGCGTCTACGCACGGCTGTTCGAGGAGAGCGGCATGTCGTATCCGGCTCTCCTCGACCGGCTGCTGGCAATTGCCATCGAGCGCCACGAGCGCGAGGCGCGGTACCGGTACTGAGTCCCGGCCTCACTGGAAGAGCGTGAGCTCCTGGATCTCGGCCTTCTCCTGGTCGCCGAGGTCGGTGATCCAGAGCAGGTAGTAACGGAACCTCTGGCCTCCGGCGCTGACCGCGATCCGCTCCGTCTCCGAGACCGTGGCGTCGCTGCTCACCTTCTCCCAGCCCGAGATGTCCTCGGGCACCTCGGCGGCCGCGTACACCGAGGCCGTAAAGCCAGGGGTAGGGGTGGTCAGGTCCAGCCGGCGGGCGGAGATCGGCGAGCCCACGTTCACGTAGAGCCCGACGCCGTCCTTTCCGAGGCTCTGGAAGTCGGTCTCGTAGCTCTCCGTGTCCCAGTTCGTGGTCCGGTTGCCGTCGATCGCGTTCTGGGTGGCCTCCGGGGACTCCTCCTTGTCGTCGCTCTGTGGGTCGTAGTCGTCGGCCGCGTTGCTCGGCAAGGACACCGCGGTGAGGCCGGCGGAGCGGGTGGCTGTGGGCGTGCCGGCGCCCTTCTCGGTGCGGCCGGCGAGGTAGGCCACCGCGCCGCCGGCCAGCACCAGCAGGGCGAGCACCGTGAGCAGCCAGCGGCGAGGGTTGCGCAGGCGGGCGGGTACGAAGTCGACGGTGTCGCCCGGGAGGGCGCGCAGGACGTTCGTGGCCTCCCCGGTCGATTCGCCCGAGCGTGCGACCTCGATCGCCAAGACCTCCTCGAGGTCTCCCACCACGTCCTCGGCGGTGGCGTAGCGGTTGGCGGTCTCCTTGGCCGTCGAGTGCTCGAGCACTGCGGCCAGCGAGGCGGATACCTCGGGGCGGCGGCGCTGCACATCGGGCACCGGCTCCCCCACGTGCTTCATGGCAACGGCCACCTGGCTGTCGGCCATGAAGGGCACCTCGCCGGTGAGCATCTCGAAGAGCACGATGCCCAGCGAGTAGATGTCGGACTGCTCGGCCACCTCCTTGCCGAGGGCCTGCTCGGGGGAGACGTAGTCGGTGGTGCCGAGCACGCGGCCGGTCGCGGTCAGGCCGTGCGCCTCCAGCGATCGGGCGATGCCGAAGTCGGTGACCTTGGCGCGGCCATCCATGTCGATCAGCACGTTCTGCGGCTTCACGTCGCGGTGCACGAGGCGCTCGGCGTGAGCACAGGAGAGAGCGCGGCCGATCTCGATCGCGTAGGCCACCGCCTCGGCCACCGGCAGGCGCTTCATCCGCTTGATCCGCTCCTTCAGCGTCTCGCCCTCCACGTACTCGAGCACGATGTAAGGGGTGCCGTCGTCCTCCCCGAAGTCGATCACGGTGACCACGTGAGGGTGCGACAGGCGTGCCACGGCCCGGGCCTCGCGCCGGAAGCGCTCGAGTTGGTCCGGATCCTCCGAGATGTCGCGGTGCATGAGCTTGATCGCCACCCAGCGCTCGAGCGTGGGATCGAAGGCGCGATAGACGGTGGACATGCCACCCGAGCCGATCTTCTCCTCCAGGCGGAAGCGGTCGTTCAGGGAGGTGCCGATCATCTGGCTGCGTATTGTGGGGCTTTCCGTGGCCATTCGCGTCCGCTGCATCACCGATCCGGTCTGCGTCTGGTCCTGGGCCAGCGAGCCGGCGGTGCGTGCTCTGATGGTGGAGTTCGGCGAGGACCTCGATTGGACCTTCGTGATGGGCGGGCTCGCGCGCGAGTTTCCGCCTGAGGGCTTGGGACAGCACTGGATGGACGCCGCCGCCGAGAGCGGCATGCCCACCGATCCGCGGGTGTGGAAGGAGGGCCCGATGAAGTCGAGCTATCCGGCGTGCACGGCGGTGAAGGCGGCTGCCCAACAGGCGCCCGACGGTGGCTATCGCTACCTGCGCGCGTTGCGCGAGGCGATCTTCTGCTTCGGGCGTAAGCTCGACGCGAGCGAGGCGCTGGCAGGTGAGGCGCGCGACGCCGGGCTCGACGTGAAGCGGTTCAGGGTCGATCTGGCCTCGGACGCGACGGTGGAGGCCTTCGGCGCCGACCTCGTGGAGGCGCGCGACGTGCCGGAAGTGGTGCGCCGGGCCGACCAGGTGAGCTGCTCGGGCGCCGTGGGTGAGGAGCGCGTGTCGTTTCCGACCGTGCGCTTCGAGGGCGAGGACGGAGAAGTCCGCTGGGTATGCGGCTTCCGGCCGGTGGAGGCGTATCGCGACGCGGCGCTCGGCGCGGGTGGGCGCCCCGCGGACGCGCCTCGGCCGGGGGTGCTGGACGCCGTGCGGCGCTTCGGGCGGATGGCGGCGCCTGAGGTGGCCGCCGTGTGCGACATCGCGCCGCTGAGGGCGGAGGCCGAGCTGGCGGCGCTCGCGCTGGAGTGGCGCCTGCGGCCTGTGCCCGTGCTCGCCGGCCGGCTGTGGGAGCTTGTCTAGATGAGGGAGGACGGGCGCGGGTGCCTTGTGCCATCGCCATCCACGTCTTGATTGGATCCGCTCGCCTGGGCGCGTACGCGGCGCGGATCCAGGATCAAGTCCGTGGGGCGGCCCACGCGCGTGCCTCGAGCGCCTACCACTCGAAGGTGGCGATGTCGACGTCGTGGTCCGAGACGACCCGCGATTGGTGCGCTTGACCCGACCACCAGGAGTTTGCGTGGGTTCGCGGCGGCGAAGCCGTTCATCGTCAGCTGCCCGGACGAGGTGACGGCGCAGGGCTCTGGAGGGTCGATGCCCGGGCGCGGAGTGCGCCCGGCCCTACTGACGAGTGAAGCCGGCGGTCCTGCTGCCCTCGAGGCCCTGCCCAGGAAGCTCCACCAGCCCGGCGCGGTCGGTCACCGAGCCGATCACCCTGGTGCCGGGGTGTCGGGGTGAGAGCCGGGCCACCGCGTCGTCGGCGTGTTGCTCGGCCACCACGCAGCAGAAGCCGCACCCCATGTTGAACACTTCGTAGAGATCCTCGGGGCCCGGGCCTGCTCGCCTGGCGATCAGGTCGAAGATCGGTGGCACGGGCAGGGGAGAGTCGATCTCATAGCCGACGGGCGCCTCCAAACGCAGCAGGTTGAGCAGGCCCTCGCCTGTGATGTGGGCCAGCCCGCGCACGTCGACGGCGGAGGCCAGCAACTCGCGCACCGCGCGCACGTAGATCACGGTGGGCTTCAGCAGTGCGTCGCCCACGGTCTCACCGCCGAGCTCAGCCGGCGTCTCGGAGAGGTCGGTGAGTGCCCGCCGCGCGAGCGTGTAGCCGTTGGAGTGCACGCCGCTCGATGGCAGCCCGATCACGGCGTCCCCGGGCGCGATGGCCGCCCCGGTCACCAGGGCGTCGAGCCCCACCAGCCCCACGCACATGCCAACCAGATCGATGCCGCCGGGGGAGGGATGGCCACGGATCAGCTCCGGCACGATGGCCAGCTCGCCCCCCGGGATCTCGACCCCGGCGTCCTCCGCACCCGCCTTGAGACCGCGCCCCACCGCGGCGAGCACGTCTTCGCGTGCCTCCTCGACGGCGATGTAGTCGAGCACCGCGATGGGGTCGGCCCCCACGCAGATCACGTCGTTCACGTTCATCGCGATGCAGTCGATCCCGACGGTGTCGAAGCGCCCCAGCTCCTCGGCCACGATCAGCTTCGTGCCCACCCCGTCGGTGGAGAGGGCGAGCCCGCTGTTCTCCGTCAGCCGCATCACGTTGGCGTAGTGGCCCGAGCTGAGCAGGGTGCGCTGCTCGCGCCCGGTGTCGATCGTGCGCAGCACGTCGACGAGAGCCGCCACGCCGCTGCCGGCGCGGTGGGTGTCCACGCCGGCACGCGCGTAGGCAGAGTCGCCGCTCACCCGGCCATTGAACCGGACGCGGCGGTCAGGCGGGCGTCGAAGGCGTCAAAGCCGAGCACCGCCCCGGCGCCTGAGGCCGAGCAGCACCACGTCGTCGCTCAGGCCGCCGGCCCATTCGCGCACGTCGCGGTGGATGAGCCGCACGAGCTCCTGGACATCGTCCGCCTTCTCGGCGGCCGTGCGCACCATGCGCCGGAGTCGCTCGTCGCCGAGCAGCTCGCCGTCGCGCCGGGCCTCCACCAGGCCGTCAGTGAAGCCGAGCACCAGGTCGCCGGGCCCGAGCTCCAGCTCGTGGTTCTCGTACTCGGGCGAAGAGGAAACGCCGAGCGGCAGCCCGCCCCCGCCCGCCTCGCTGAGCTCGCCGTCGGCACGCAGGACCAGGGGGCGCAGGTGCCCGGCGTTGGCGTAGCGCAGGCAGCCTCCGGCGTCGAAGAAACCGAACGAGGCAGTGACGAAGGTCTCGTCGGGCAGGCGGCTCGAGAGCATCGTGCTCGCCTTCGCAAGTGTCTCCGCCGGATCCTTGCTGTCCCAGGTGCGCGCCTCGATGAAGAAGCGCGCCATGGCGCTCAGGGCCGCGGTTTGGAGCCCCTTTCCCGCCACGTCGCCCACCAGCACGGCGACCTCGCCCCCCGGCAGTCGCCACGACCCGAACAGGTCCCCTCCGGCGGCCTGCTTCTCGGTCGGTTCGTAGAGAAAGCCCATCTCGAAGCCCGGCATCTGCAGCGGCGAGTCCGGTACGAAGCCCCGGGTGAGCGCCTGCGCCACGCGTCGGGTACGGTCGAAATCGAGGGCGTTCGCCATCGCGGCGGCAGCCATCCGCGCCAGGGCCTCGATCAGCTCGACCTCTCGCGAGTCGAACGCACGGTCGGCGATCCGAAGCACGGAGAGCACTCCGAAGAGCCGACGGCCCACCTGGACGGGCACGTGCACGGTGTAGGGCTCGTGCTCACGGCGCACCGTCCGTTGCGAGCGCGCCACCTCGGCCAGCGTGGCCGCATCGAGACCCGCCTCCCCCGCGGGCAAGGCGACACCCGTGCTGGCGGCAGTAGCCAGCCGGCTCGAGCGCTCCCCCATCCGGGTCAGCGCGGCGTGATCGGCCTCGACCAGTCGCAGCGCATGCTCGACAGCCTGGATCTCGACATCGCGGATCTCGAGTGAGGCGGCAGTGCCCTCCGCGGCGCGCTTGAGCAGCAACTCCTCGCGCGCGCGCGCCGCTTCGCCCGCCAGTAGATCGGAGCGCTCTCGAGCCAGTGCGGCCAGGTCGGCCAGCAGCTTGACGGTGTCCACGTCGGTGCGTCGCAGGGCGCTTGTCGGATCGGTGGAGGCCACGATCAGCACCCCCATCGACCGGCCAAGCGATCGCACCGGACAGCCGATCACCGACGTCTGGCGAAGCGTAGTCCAGGCTTCCGACGCCCGGGCCTGGTCCATGCGCTCATCGATCTGGTTTTTCAGGAGAGGCGCCGACTCCCACGCCTCGACCGTCGAGAGGAAGAGCGGGCAATCGTGCTCCAGCGCGGCCTCGGCCAGCCCCGGACCGTTGCCGTCATGTGGCCGGTCCAGGGCCGCCTCGAGCGCCTCCCGCAGTAGGGGCGAGCCGAACCAGCCGTTGGCCGACTTCATTCGCTCCCCCTCCGGGTCCACCATGAGCAGGACGGCGGCGTCCATGCGGGGGTGGGCTCGCAGGTGCTCGGTGAGCACGCCGAGGGGGTACCCGGGGGAGCCCCCGTCGGGTGCGGCGGGAGGGCCGGCGGCGGCGCGGTCGGGGGTCCACGCGATCTCGTAGGTGCGACTCATGGGCGAAGGCCCACCGTACGTGCGATCCCACGATCGCGCCAGTTGGCCGCAGCCGGCATCCCTGCTCGGTTGGGGTCGCTAGGTGGCTTCGGTGGCAGGGTCGCCGGGGGGGCCGCCGCGACGGCGGCGTATCAGCAGATAGGCCAGACCGCCCACGATCATCGCGGCAACCGCGTAGTCCACGTAGTGCAGCGAGTCCTTCCAGTCCTCCCATCGGTCGCCGGCCTGCTGACCGATGAAGGTGAGCATCAGCACCCAGGGGATGCATCCGGCGAGGGTAAGCAGGCTGAAGCGCCAGAACGGCATCCGGGCCACGCCCGCGGGCAGCGAGATGAAGGTGCGGATGATCGGGAGCATGCGGGTGAAGAAGACGGTGGCGTCGCCGTGGCGCTCGAACCAGCGGTCGGCCCACTGAAGGTGGCTCTTGGAGATGTGGAGCTTCTTGCCGTGCTTCTCCAGGATGTCCACGCGCCCGTAGTAGCCGATCCCGTAGGCGATCCAGGAGCCCACGAGATTGGCCACCGATCCCACCGCCACGGCCGCGAACAGCGAGTACTCGCCGTCGGACACGTTGAAGCCGGCAAACAGCATCGTGGCCTCGCTCGGCACCGGGATGCAGGCCGACTCGAGGGTCATCAGGACGAAGATGCCCAGCAGGCCGAGCTCCGCGACGACGTCTGTGGCCACCTCCACGATGGGGTCGGTGATGGAGGCGGGAGGGACCACGGGCAGCGGGGTAGGGTAGCGAGCCGCTATGGCCGTTCCGCTCTTCGCAACCAGCCTGGACGCCTACAAGCCGCGCCTCGCGCAAGCCCTCGCCGAGGTGGTCGACGGCGGCCGCTACGTACTCGGCCCCCAAGTCGAGGCATTCGAGGAGGAGTTCGCCCGCTATATCGGCGTACGCCACTGCGTGGGGGTGGGCAACGGCACCGACGCGATCACGATCGCGCTGCGGGCCCTGGGCGTGAGGCCCGGGGACGAGGTGATCTGTCCCTCCTTCACCTTCTACGCGACCGTGGAGGGCGCCGTCAACGCCGGCGCTACGCCGGTCTACTGCGATATCGACCCGCAGACCTTCTGTCTCACGCCCGACACCGTGCGCGCCGCGATGACGCCGCGCACGAAGGCGATCGTGGCGGTCAACCTGTTCGGCAACGTGGCGCCGATCGCCGAGCTCTCAGAGCTGGGCGTGCCGGTGCTCGAGGACTCCGCCCAGGCGGCCGGTGCAAAGCTTTACGACGCAAGGGCGGGCGCGCTGGGCCACGCCGCGACGTTCTCCTTCTTCCCCTCCAAGAACCTGCCCTGCCTCGGTGACGGGGGCGCGGTGACCACCGACGACGACGAAGTGGCCAAGCTGGCCCGCCGGCTGCGCTTCCACGGCTCCGACGACAAGAAGACCTTCGTGGAGGTGGGCTACAACTCGCGCCTCGACGAGATGCAGGCAGCGGTGCTGCGCATCCTGCTCCCCGAGCTCGACGGCTGGAACGAGGCCCGCCGCGGCGCGGCAGAGGCCTACGAGCGCCACGACCTCGGCGAGCACGTCGAGCTGCCCGAGCCGGCCGCGGGCGCCGAGCACGTGTACCACCTCTACGTCGTGCGCCACAGGCGGGCGGACGAGCTGCGCGAGGTGCTCTCGGCGCGCGAGATCGGGGCGCGCGCGTACTACCGCGTGCCCACGCATCTTCAGCCCGCCACGGCGATCTACGCGCCCGATGGCCGCGAGCTCCCGGGAACCGACGAGGCCGCACGCACGCACCTTGCGCTGCCGATGGGCACGCAGCTCTCCGACGACTCGGTCCGCGAGGTGGTGCAAGCTTGCGCATCTGGGTCGATCTGACCAACAGCCCGCACGTGCTCGTGATGCGGCCGCTGATCGAGGCCATGCGCGCGGACGGGCACGAGGTGCAGGTCACGGCCCGCGACTTCGCGCAGACCTTGCAGCTGTGCGAGCGATTCGCCATCGCCCATACGGCCATTGGCCGCCACCGCGGCGGGCGCCTGTCCAGCAAGGGGCTCGGGCTGGCGCATCGCAGTGGGGCACTGGCGCGCTGGGCGCGCCCGCGGCGCTTCGACGTGGCATTGGGCCACGGCTCCAACGACGTGACCGTCGCGGCGGCACTGCTGCGCATCCCGTCGGCCACGGCCTTCGATTACGAGTGGGCCACCGTGCAGCACAACGTGAACTGCCGGCTGGTCCGCGCCGTGGTCGTGCCGGAGGCCATCCCCCCCGAGCGATTGGACCGCTACGGCGCCCGTGGCAAGGTGCGCCCGTACAAGGGCCTCAAGGAGGAGTACTACCTGGCCGACTTCGAGCCCGATGACGCGGTGCTCGCCGAGTTGGGGCTGGACCGGCGGGAGCCGATCGTGGTGGTGCGGACCCCGCCGGAGGTCTCGCTCTATCACCGCTTCGAGAACCCGCTCTTTGCGCGCGTGCTCGACAAGGTGCGCGATGCACAGGCCGTAGTGCTTCCCCGGACGCCCACGCAGCGGGCCGAGATAGAGGCCCTGGGAGGGTTCACGATCCCGGATCGCGCCGTGGACGCCCAGAGCCTGATCGCCTTCGCCGACCTGGTGATCTCCGCCGGCGGTACCATGAACCGCGAGGCGGTCGCCCTCGGGACGCCCGTGTTCACCACCTTCGAGGGTCGCCCCGGTGCCGTCGACGAGGCACTGCTGCGCGAGGGCCGGCTGCTCAAGCTCGAGGATCCGAACGAGATCACGATTGCGAAGCGCCCGCTGCACGACGTCTCCCGGATCCGCCGGGACCCACGCGATTTGGTGAAACTGCTGCTTTCGGACTGAGACAGACGTGAAGACCCGAATCACATCATCGGTGCGAGTACGCCGTCTCGGACAGGTGGGCGTCGACGCATGCCTGGTCGCGCTCGCGTACTACCTCGCCTTCGTCCTGCGCTTCGATGCCGGGATCCCGGACCGGTACGGGGACCTGATGGTCGACACGGTGGCGTTCGTGGTGGTGGCAAAGCTCGCTCTTTTCGCCGCCTTCGGCCTCTACTCGAAGCTGTGGCGGTTCGTGGACCAGACGGACTTCGAGTCGATCGTCAAGGCCGTGGTGGTGTCGAGCTTCGTGCTGATCGCCGGGCTGTTTCTCCTGTCGCTGGGCGCCAGCGATCCGCCACGCGGGGTGATCGCGCTCGACTTCCTGCTCACGCTCGCGCTGGTGGGTGGCGCCCGCTTCCTGGTGCGTGCCGCAGTCGAGCGTCCGCTGAGAGGTCCGCTCGTCCAGCGGGCCAGCAACGAGGTGCTGATCGTGGGCGCCGGCAACGGCGGCCAGCAGGTGGCGCTCGAGCTGCGGCGTAACCCCGAGCTGTCGAGCGCGGTGATCGGCTTCGTGGACGACGACCCGCGCAAGCGCGGCATGCTCGTGGCGGGGCACCGGGTGCACGGCACGACCGACGACCTTCCGCGCATCCTCGACGACTCGGAGCCCGACGAGGTGGTGATCGCAATCCCCTCGGCACCCGGCATCCTGCGCCAGAAGGTGGTGATGGCGTGCCGCCGGCGCGACATCCCCGTGCGCACCCTGCCGACGGTGTTCGAGCTGCTCTCGCGCGGCCCCAACCTCCTGCGTCAGGTGCGTGACGTGCAGGTGGAGGACGTACTGGGCCGCGAGCCGGTGCGCGTGGAGCTCGACCGCGTGGGCGCCTACCTCCGTGGCAGGGTGGTGCTGGTCACCGGGGCCGGCGGCTCCATCGGCTCCGAGCTGTGCCGCCAGATCGCGCGGGTCAGGCCCAAGAAGCTCGTGCTGGTCGACCACGCGGAGAACAACCTGTTCGAGATCCGCCGCCAGCTGGAGGAGGAGCGCCATTTTGGCGCGACGTCGGCAGTGCTCGCCGACTGCAAGGACGCCACCAGGATGGCCGAGCTGTTCGAGGAGGAGAAGCCCTCGGTGGTCTTCCATGCCGCGGCGTACAAGCACGTGGGGCTCATGGAGGAGAACCCCGTCGAGGCCGTGCGCAACAACGCCGTGGCCACCCGCATCGTGGCCGCCGCCGCAGGCGAGACGGGCGTGGAGCGCTTCGTGCTCGTGTCCACCGACAAGGCCGTGAGCCCGGCCACCGTGATGGGTGCCTCCAAGGCGCTGGCCGAGTGGGCGGTCGAGGCGGCGCACAACCGCTACCGCGGCACGCGGTACGCGTCGGTGCGGTTCGGCAACGTGCTCGGCTCCTCCGGCTCCGTGGTGCCGATCTTCCGCCGTCAGATCGCCGCCGGCGGTCCGGTCACCGTCACCGACGAGGGAATGTCGCGCTACTTCATGACGATCCCCGAGGCCGTGCAGCTGATCATCCGGTCGGGCGACCTGGCCACCGGCGGCGAGGTCTTCGTGCTCGAGATGGGCGACCCGGTCAAGATCGTGGATCTGGCCCGGAACATGATCCGGCTGTCGGGCAAGGAGCCCGACGTGGACATCGCCATCGAGTTCGTGGGCCGCCGCGCCGGGGAGAAGATCCACGAGGAGTTGTTCGAGCCGGGAGAGCGCCCGCAGCCCACGCCGGCCGAGAAGATCCTCTCCGCGGTGCGGCCGCGGCTGGACCCGGGGTGGGTGGAGAGCGCCTTCGCCCGCATCGAGGAGGTGGTCTACAACGGCGATGCCGCGGGCCTGGCGGGGGCCGTGACCGAGCTGTCGGCCGAGCGTGCCCTGGCCGCTTCCGAGCCGCCCGAGCCCACTTCGGCGCCCGCGGGCTGAGCGGCCGGCGCCGGGTGCACCCGGTCGCTCGTCCGGTCGGGTCCCGTACTGACGACCGCGCGCACTAGAGTCCAAGCCACCTCTTCATGGAGATCATCCAAGAGATCGGGTCCTACGCGGGGCTCGCGGCGATCGTCGGACTCGCCGTGCTGTCCGCCCTCTACTTCTCGCAGGCGCGGGACGTGCGCCGCCTGCGCGATTGGGCCGGCCGGGCCCCTGAGCGCACCAGCGAGCCCGCCGCCCAGCCCGCGCGCGTGTTGACCAGGCCGGTGCCCAGGCCGCCCGGCGCCCAGCCAACCCATCCCGGGCTACGTCCGCCCGGCCAGGCGCCGCCGGGTGCTGCGGCGGCGGCCTCCACCACGGGGGCGGCGCCCGCAGTGGCCACCGGTCCCGGCGCCGCCACCCCGGCTGCAGCCAGGGCGGCAGGCAGTGGCGGGGAAGAGCACGACTCGGCCGCGGGGGTGTCCCAGGACACGATGTCCCACCCGCCCCCCGGACCCTTCGAAGAGGATCCGGACGACCATGGATCCGAGTTCGAGGAGCCGGAGCGGGGCATGACCGAGGACTCGCCCGGCATGGTGGAGGATCTCGAGCCCGACGAGGAGGTGGACGAGGACGAGCTCGCCCGCGATGAGCACTGGGACGGCGACTACGACGAGGAGACTTCAGACCGGGCGGCGGTCACCCCCGCTCCCCCGCCCCGCCCTGTGCCTCCGCCTCCGCGCAGCACCATGCTGCCTCCGCGCGCGGTCCCGGCCACCCCCGCCGGGGCCCGCCCGACAGGAGCCGCGGCTTCGCGGCCGAACCCTGCCTTGGGGTCGAGCCGCGTGATCCTGCCGCCCTACGAGCGCAGCCGTCCCGGCGGGGATCCCTGGTATCGCCGTTTCTTCTACTCGCCGGGCAGGGCCGCGTTGGTGATCGGGCTTGGAGTGCTGGTGCTGGCCGCGGCGACCCTGGGCGGCCTCAAGCTCGCCGGGGGCGACGACGAGTCCGATACGTCCGGCGCCGGCCAGACCGCGGGGGCCGGACAGACCGCCGCCGCAGACGGCCAGGGCGCAGGCGCCGCAACCGACGGCCCGCCGCCCGCCGTCGATCCCGCCCAGGTCACGGTGGCCGTGCTCAACGGCACCACGGTCACGGGCCTCGCCGCAGATGTGGGCGACACGGTGGAACGTGAGGGCTACCAGCTCGGCAATGTGACCAACAGCCTCGACCAGGAGCGCGCGGAGTCGGTGGTCTTCTACGCGCCGGGGGCCGAGGACGAGGCAAAGGACGTGAGTCGCCGGCTGAAGATCACCCAGCGTGAGGGGATCGATCCAGACACCCAGGCGCTCGCGGGGGACGCGAGCGTGGTGGTCGTGGTCGGCTCCGACAAGATCTAGCTGCGGTGCTCGGCCGATCGGCGATCGGCCTGCGCTCCTCCGGCGGCGTTCCGGCTGCGCTCCTCGCCGTCAGGGGAAGATGCCTGCGTCGCGGTTGGCCGCTGCGGCCTGCTCGAGCAGGCGCCGGTCCACCAGCGTCAGCGACCGGCCTGCGACCTCGATCGTCGCGCCGTCGTGGGGCGGGTACCAGAAGGCGCGCATCCGCCGCTCGGTCAGCTCAGGCGGGTCACCGGACCGCACACGGCGCAGCCCCTCGAACTCCTCGCGCGTCACGTAGCGGCCCTCACCCTGGTGGATGCGCGGCAGCGGCTCCCCCGTTGCGGCCAGATCGACCACGTCGCCGAAGAGGGCGAGCAGCCGCTCCTGGCTGACGATGTCGAGTGACAGCG
>JACCUE010000292.1 GCA_013812005.1 Thermoleophilaceae bacterium | reverse complement strand
GTGCTCGGCCGATCGGCGATCGGCCTGCGCTCCTCCGGCAACGTTCCGGCTGCGTTCCTCCCGAAGCGATCGGCCTGCGCTCTTCCGGCAACGTTCCGGCTGCGCTCCTCCCGAGGCGATCGGCCTGCGCTCCTCCGGCAACCTTCCGGCTGCGCTCCTCCCGGAACGTTCCGGCTGCGCTCCTCCCCGGTAACGCCTGCGCTCCTTCCCGGTCAGTCGCGCACGGGCGGCGTCCCGGAGGCCGAGCGCGCGGCCCCCGCGCTGGCGACCACGACCAGGCCCACCGCGGCGATCTCGCGCGCGCCCAGCACCTCTCCCAGCACCACGAAGCCGGCCAGCGTGGCCATGGCGGGCTCGAGGCTCATCAGCACGCCGAACACCCGCGCGGGCAACCGGCGCAGGGCCTCGAGCTCGAGCGAGTAGGGGATCGCGGAGGACAGCATGGCCACGCCGAGGCCAACTCCCAGAACGGCGGGGTCGAGCAGCTCCGTCCCTCCCTGCGCGATGCCGAACGGCAGTAGCACGGCGCTGGCCACGATCATCGCCAGCGAAAGGCCGGACCCACCCGGGAAGGCCTGGCCCGCGCGCGCGCTGAGCAGGATGTACCCGCCCCAGAAGCCGCCCGCCAGCAGCGCAAGAGCGACGCCGATCACGTCGGTGTCGCCACCACCGAGATTGGCGAGCAGGAGGATGCCCGCGGCGGCCAGCACCACCCAGAGCAGGTCAAGCGCCCGGCGCGAGCCCGCCACTGCGACACCGAGGGGGCCGACGAACTCGATCGTGACCGCCACCCCGAGCGGGATCCGGTCCAGCGCCGTGTAGAAGGCGAAGTTCATCCCCGCAAGGGACAGGCCGAACCAGAACACCAGCCACAGCTCCGCCCGGCTGCGCCCGCGCAAAGCCGGGCGCCAGATGGCGGCGAGCACGATCGTGGCCAGCAGCACGCGCAGCAGCACCGTGCCGCCCGGCCCGACCTCGTCGAAGAGCGACTTGGCCAGCGAGGCGCCCGTCTGCACCGAGGCCACGGCGCCGAGCACGAGCACCGCCGGGGGCACGGAGTCGGCCGCGCCCCGGCGCGGCTGTGACTCCAGCGTGGCCGCTCGGGATTCGGTCATCACGCCACGCTACTGACGCCGCCGAGATGCTCGCGCGCTGTCTGCTTGGTCTGACCTGGGACCGGTCGCGCAAGGTGACTCCTCGGTTGCTGGGCCAGGGCCACACTGTTGTGCCGCGTCTGGCCGCCTCGCTCCCTACCCGAGCCCTGGAGCGAGCGGTGGACGAGGCCGACCGACTCAGCTTGGCCGGCCACGCCGAGCTCCACGCCGTGGCAGGAGAGCATCGAGGCAACCACGGAGCCGCCCGCCTGATCGCCGTGCTCGCCATCCACCGGATCGGCTCCACCCTCACCCGGAGCGAGCTGGAGGAGCACTTCCTCACCATCTGCCGAAGCCACGGCCTCGGCCGGCCGGCCGGAGGTCAACGTGCGAGTCGGACGCTACACCGTCGACTTCCTCTGGGCGCGCGAGATGCTGATCATCGAGACCGACGGCTATGAGACCCCACCGTACGCGGCGCGCCTTCGAAGCCGACCGAGAGAGCGCGACGCCCGGCTCGCCATCCTCGGCTACCGGACCCTGCGCTTCACCTTCCGCCAGGTAAGAGACCAGCCGCTCGTCGTCGCCAGCCTGGTGCGCTCAGCCCTGCGTGGGCCCCTAGCCGGCCGCTGAGTCGGCGACGGCCTCGCCGGCCGCCTCGATCCGGTCCGGCTCGCCCGCCCAGTGGGCCTCGGCATCGGGCGGGGTGTCGCGCAGGTAGCCCTCGGCGTCCAGCGCCGCGGCACAGCCCGAACCGGCTGCCGTCACGGCCTGGCGGTAGGTGTGGTCCACGAGGTCACCAGCGGCGAACACGCCGGCGAGATTGGTGCGTGTGGAGGGGCCCTCCACCTGCACGTAGCCGTTCTCGTCGGTGTCGACCTGGCCCATGACGATGTGCGAGTTGGGCTGATGGCCGACCGCGATGAAGGCGCCGTCGATGTCCAGCTCGCGGTTCTCGCCGCCGGAGGTGTTGGCCAGCACGACTTTGTCCAGCATGCCCCCGTCGCCCGCCTCGAAGCGGTCGATCGTGTACGGCGTGAGCAGCTCGATGTTCTCGGTCTCCCGGGCGCGGTTGAGCATCACCGCCGAAGCGCGGAACTCGTCGCGGCGGTGAATCACCTTCACGTCCTTGGCGAACTTGGCCAGGAAGGTGGCGTCCTCCATCGCGGTGTCGCCTCCGCCGACGACGATCGTGGGCTTGTCGCGGAAGAAGGCGGCGTCGCAGGTGGCGCAGTAGGAGACCCCGCGCGAGGCCAGCTCCTCCTCGCCGGGCACGCCCAGCTTCCTGGGCTCGGCGCCCATGGCCAGGATCACCGACTTGGCCAAGTGCTCCTCGTCGCCGAGGAAGACCCGGTGCAAGCCGCCGTCGCTCGACAGCTCGACGCCGGTCACGTCGTCGGTCACGAAGCGGGTGCCGAAGCGCTCGGCCTGATCGCGGAACTGCTGCATCATCTCCGGGCCCATGATCCCCTCGGGATAGCCCGGGTAGTTCTCCACGTCGGTGGTCTGCTGAAGCAGGCCACCCCACTGAAAACCCTCGAAGACCAGCGGCTCAAGATCGGAGCGGGAGGTGTAGAGCGCGGCCGTGTAGCCGGCCGGGCCGCTCCCGATGATGATCACGTTCTCGACCTTCTTGCTTTCGTTCTCCTGCTCGGTCACGAGGCCTCCGTAGTCACTTTACTTTTTGAAGTGTAGCG
>JACCUE010000288.1 GCA_013812005.1 Thermoleophilaceae bacterium | reverse complement strand
GAACCGCAACACCCGCAGCATCCGCCGGCCGTCGCCGGCCCTGGTGATCTCCCTCGTCGCGCTGTTCGCGGCGCTGGGCGGCACCTCATACGCAGTCGCAACCAACTCAATCGACAGCCGAGAGATCCGCAACAACAGCGTCACGAGTAAGGACATCCGCAACAACTCACTGCGCGGCAAGGATGTGCGCAGTCGCTCGCTCGGCCTCAGCGACATCAGTCTGAAGACCCGCGCAGCCCTCAAGGGACAGACGGGTCCGACTGGTCCCCAGGGACCTGGGGGACCTGGGGGACCTGCGGGACCTGGGGGACCTGGGGGACCCATAGGGCCTTCAGGGTCCGCGACGGCCTACGGGTCCGTTTCGGCCGCTGGTGCGCTATCAAGGGCGCGTAACGTGACGAGCGTCACGAAGGCGCCTGGGTTCGATGCCCGCTACTGCGTGGATACAGCGGTCTCGATCGAGAATGTCGTCGCCACAATCGAAGTAGGGGGTGCTGCTACTACCGCCGCGGTGGCCTACGGCACAGTTAATGGCTGTCCAGCCGGTACGGATTTCTACGTCAATACCGTCGACGAGGGAGGCTCTCTGGAAAACGGTGCGTTTTCGTTCGCCGCGAACTGAGGCGAACCTCCGGGCGGCTACGGCCCTACTAATGTGCGAGAAGGCCCGGCGAGCCACGTCGGGCCTTCTGCGTTCTCGGCCCAGCATTGATGAGTTGGAGCGCTTCAGCCTCTCCTGTCGTCCCGGATGTATCCCGAACTCGCGCCCACGAGGGGGAACCCAGCGGAACAGAGAGCAACTAGGGTCGCTTGCTAGAGCGGACTGGCCCTAGAGGGCGAGCCTGCAAAGCCGTTCACACCGGTTCGATTCCGGTCGTCGCCTTCCGGTCCGGGGTGTTTGCGGAGGAATACGCCGGCTCGTGCCGAAAATCTGCCGCGATGGTCCTCACCGTGCTTCTCGCCGCCATCGTCGGGGTCTGCCTCACCCTCGCCATCGTGGGCTGGGTGGCCAGGCGGCTGGGGCTTCCGATTCAGGAGACCCTCGCCTGGTTCGGGCTGACGGAGCATCCCCTGCTGCCCGAGCAGTAGCTCACCGAGTCCCCGGGAGTCCCAGGCGCAGCCGGGGGACGGCCGGCCCCGCACCGGGACCGGCCGCTGGTCGCGCCTGCGCCGCCGCGCTAGCCGTCGACCTTCGACTCGATGCTGGCCAGCGTCTTGGTGATCGCGGCCTGGGCCCGCTGGAGCTCCAGCGCCGCCGCCTGGGCCGCTGCCTGGTCTTCGGACTCCAGAGCGGTCTTGACGGCATCGACCTCGTCGGCCACGCCGCGGAACTGCGACACGAGCTTGTCGTGGTCCGCCTCCGCATCGGCGGGCGGTTCGAGCGCCTCGAAGTCGTCGGCGGCGTCGGTCACGACACCCTTCAGGCCCTCCAGGGCCCGGACCCTGCCCGGCGTGTCGCTCGCACTCGCGACCTTCGACGCGGAGGCCTGGGCGGCGTCCCTGAAGTCCTTGCCCGCGGCTCGGAAGGCCTCCCTGTACTCGGCGTCGCCCCCACCCGAGGAGTCGCCTCCTGTGGGCTCATCGGTGGTGGCCGTCTGCCCGGTGGTGTCGCTGCCGGCACTCTGCTCATCGTCGTCATCGCCGCCACAGCCTGCGAACGCGGCGAGCGCCAGGGCGGAGGCGAGGGCGCACAGCGCTTTGGAACTACGGTGGTTGAGCATGCTGTCTCCAGTTCGTGAATGGCTCGAGGCGCCCGCTACGGGCCGGACTGTAGGAGCGTAGATATCAGGAGTCGCGGACACGCGACCGCATGGCTGCGAGTAGACGGCGACTCGCGCGGGTACCTCTCCTGATAATCACGCTCTGGAAAAGGGCCGATGCACGGCGCCCGAGCGAGGAAATCGACCGGGTGGCCGCGAAGCGATCGCCCGCGTTCCAGGACCTGGTCAACGAGGAGGGAGGCGACTTGGAAGCCGGCACCGCACCAGTTGGGGAAGAGCTCGAGAAGGAGATCGAGCGGCTGCTCGACCAGGAGAGGTTCGAGCCGCCGGCAGAGTTTGCCCAGAACGCGCTGCTCAACGACCCTGCGGTCTACCAGGAGGCGGCGAAGGACCCGCAGCGATGGTGGGCCGGCCACGCCGAGGACCTGCACTGGTTCGAGCGCTGGGACACGGTGCTCGACGACTCCGAGGCGCCGTTCTACAAGTGGTTTCACGGCGGCAAGCTCAACGCGTCCTACAACTGCCTCGACCGCCACGTGGAGGCCGGCATCGGCGACCGCGTGGCGTTTCACTGGCGCGGTGAGGAGGGCGAGGAGCGCGACGTGACCTACGCCGACCTGCACCGCGACGTGCAGCGGCTGGCCAACGCGCTCAAGGACCGCGGGATCGGCCCGGGCGACGTGGTCGGGATCTACCTCCCGATGATCCCCGAGGTCGTGGTGGCGATGCTGGCCTGCGCGCGTATCGGCGCCCCGCACAACGTGGTGTTCGGCGGCTTCTCGCCCAGCTCGGTGAAGGAGCGGATGGAGTTCTCCGAGGCCAAGGCGCTGATCACCGCCGACG
>JACCUE010000256.1 GCA_013812005.1 Thermoleophilaceae bacterium | reverse complement strand
GCCGAATCGCCAACGGCGCCGGTCCGCTTCAGGGCACCGCATAATGGTATTTTTTTGGCATGAGAGTTGCAATCGACGGCGTGGGCCGGCTGGTTGTTCCCAAGGCCCTCCGAGACGCGCTCGGGCTGCAGGGGCCAGCCGAGCTCGAGATGGCCGCAGTCGATGGGCGCCTCGAAATCACCGTGACCGACGTCCCCGCCCGAGTCGAGGACCGGGAGGGCTGCCCGGTGATCGTCCCCGAAGAGCCTCTCGCGCCCCTGACCATCGAAGAGACCCGGGACGCGATCGACCGTGCGCGGCGGTGATCGCGCCTGACTCGAGCGTCGTGATCGCCGCGCTCGCCCCATGGCACGTGGCACACACGGTGGCCAGGGAGGCCCTGGCGAAGGCGGACCTTGGGCTCGTGGCCCACGTCGCATATGAGACGACATCTGCGCTGAGTCGCATGCCGGAAGGCCGACGCATCGCTCCGGACGTCGTGCTCGAGGCGCTCGGCCGCCGCTTTCGGTCCGAGTGGCTCGCGTTGAACGGCCCCCAGGCCCGATCGGCGCTCACTCTGGCGGTGGCGGCAGGTGTGCGCGGCGGGGCGCTGTATGACGCGCTCATCGCCGCCACCGCCCGGCAACACGACGCCCGGATCCTCAGCGCCGACCGACGAGCCAAGCCGGCCTACGAAGCGGTCGGCGCCGATATCGCCTACCTGAAGGCGTGAGCGAGACGCCGACCCGGGTGGCCTTCCTCGGCCTCGGCATCATGGGCGCCCCGATGGCGGCCAACCTGGCCCGGGCAGGCTTCGAGGTGACGGCCTGGAACCGCACCGCAGAGAAGGCCGAGGCGCTGGCCGCGGGCCACGAAGGCGTCACGGTGGCCGCCAGCCCGGCTGAAGCCGCCGCCGCGGCCGGCACGGTGATCTCGATGGTGCCCGACACGCCAGAGGTGGAGGCCGTGCTGCTGGGCCACGACGGTGCCGCCGAGGGACTGCCCGAGGGCGGCCTTGCCATCGACATGTCCACCATCGCCCCCACGGCCAGCCGCTCGATCGCCGATCGCCTGGCCGAGAAGGGGATCGCCTTCCTCGACGCGCCGGTCACCGGTTCGAGCCCCAAGGCCGAGGACGGCACGCTCACGATCATGGCCGGGGGCCCCCAGAGCGCCTTCGAGCGGGCCCGGCCCTTCTTCGACGCGATGGGGCAGCTGGTGGTGCACGCCGGGCCTCAGGGCCACGGCTCGATGGTCAAGCTGATCAACAACACCCTGGCGGCCGTCAACGCCGCGGCCCTGGCCGAGGGGCTCACCCTGGCCCGGGCCGCCGGCCTGGACACCGACCGCGCCCTCGAGGTGGTGGCCTCGGGATCGGGCAACTCGGCGATGGTCGCGCTGAAGGCCGAGCCGATGCTCTCGGGGGACCTCGAGCCCCTGTTCAAGCTGGAGCACATGCTCAAGGACGTGCGTCACTGCCTGGCGGAGGCCGAGGGCCTGGGAATCGGACTGAGGCTGGCCGAGAGCGCCGAGCGGCTCTACACCGAGGCGGGCGAGAAGGGCCTCGGCGGTCGTGACTTCGCCGCCGTGATCGGGGCGGTCGACCGCCCCGATTGAGCCCGTGCGGCGAAATTAGCCTTGAAAACTTGGGGGGCGTTCGTAACAATGGACCGCCCGCGCTGATCCACACCGAGCAAGCGTCCCGTGCGCGGTCGGAGGTTTCTCTTTCATGCCAGTGGCTTTCAAGGAATGGGCTGTGACCGTGCGCGCTCTCGCGGAGGGTGAGCAGCTGCTCACCCTGCGCAAGGGGGGGATCCGCGAGGAGAACAGGCACTTCGAGATCGAGCATGACCGCTTCTTCCTCTACCCCACCTTCGACCATCAGCGCAACGACCTCGTGCGCGACTCGCACATGCCCGAGCTGGGCCGTGCGCTCGAAGAGGGTGTCTGGCCCGATGACGAGCCGCCCGCCCGCGCGCTGCTCCAGGACGGCGGCATCCCGCAGCCCGATCGGGTGCGCATCCGCGCCTGGGCAGAGGTCGCGGCCAGCTATCTGATCACCGATCCGCGCTGCGTGGACGCCCTGTCGCCCTACTACATCTGGACCACCGACTATGCGGAGAAGCGGCTCGAGTGGAAGCGCCGCCATCCCATGCACGTGATCCTTCTGCGCACCTACCGGATCCCGCGCCCGGTGACCGTGAAGGTGCGCCCCGAGTACCAGGGCTGCCGCTCGTGGATCGAGCTCCACCGCGACCTCCCCTTCGAAGGCACGCCGGTGCTCTCCGACGAGGAGTTCGAGCGCGCCGCCGCCGAGATCGAGTCGATCGCGCACGGCGCGGTGCCCGTGCTGGCCTGACCGCCCGGGTCGCGCTCGGCCTGATGCCAGGCCTGCCCCGCCTGAAGCCGAGCCCGCCCGGCCTGCCCCGCCGGGCCGGCCCACCCCCATGTCCCATCGGCGCGGGCCGCCGCTAGGGTGCGGCGCCGATGGCGTGGGTCGAGACCGCAAGCCTCTCCTTCGTGGCGCGTCACGAATCGGGGCAGGCCACCGCAGCGCATGCGGTGCTGGACGACCTGGAGCGCTTTCGGGCCGAGCTCGAGGTCACCTTCGACCGGGTGCCGGGAGAGGTCACGGTGGTGATCCATCCGCGCCCGGCGATGCTCACGCTGGCCGCTCCGTGGCTGCCGCTCGCGCGGATGGTGTCGGCCCCGGCCGGGCGGCGGTACTTCGCAGGGTGGTTCGCCCGCGGGGAGATCCAGGTGCTCGCCCCCGAGGC
>JACCUE010000248.1 GCA_013812005.1 Thermoleophilaceae bacterium | reverse complement strand
GCCTGACAGGGCATGTGCCGCCGTGCGGGGATGCGCCCAGACGCCAACCCACAGTACGAAGGGCACTCGGCGAGCGCGGGCGGCGACGTAGCTGCCGAGCAGCGCGACATGGCCGTTGCGAGCGCTGATGACTGCCCGGTAGCGGCCGGAGCCCGCCAGCCGCGCGGCGCCCGCCTCGGTGGTGCGGTGCACCTCCAGGCCTGCGACCGGCGGTCCGGCTTCCTCCCAGGCGATCACCTCTACGTGTTCTGCCTCGGCCAGCAGCCGGAAGGCCTCGCGGCGATACGGAGACACGGTTCCGACGACGAGGCAGGCGGGACGCGGGTCCATGCAGCGACTGTATGCGGCACCGCCGTCCCTATCCTCCCCCGCGTGGCCGGTGCGCCCGACATCGTGCTCGTGTCGCTAGGGACCACGATGGGCTTGCGGGAGGCGGACGTTGCGCTTGCGCGGCAGATAACGGCCGCCGGCGCAACGTGCCGTGTCGTGCGGGCCACGATGGGCGCGTCGGCCTCGCTGCGCCGCAGGATGGCGCTCACCGACGTGGTCGAAGGCCTTGCGGCCCGTCGCGCGGCCCGCTCGGGGGCGGGCGCCGTGATCTACTCGAGCGTGACGGCCGCGCTGCTGCAGCCGGCACGGACCCCGGCCGCAGTGCGCTTCGACGCCACCGCCGCGCTCAACCGGCCGGGTCTGGGCGGCGCTTGGCAGCGCCGCCGCGAGCGTCCGGTCTTCGCTCGCGCGTCGCTGCTGTTGCCGTGGAGCGAGGAGGCGCAGCGGTCGGCGCTCGCTGCCGCCTCGCCGTCGGCGCCGCCGAGCGTCGTGCTGGCTCCGCCGGTGCCCTTCGGGTCTCCTCGCCGGACGGGCGGCCCCGACGTGGTGGCCTATGCGGGAGACCCCCTCAAGCGCGGCATCGACCTGCTGTACGAGGCCTGGCGCACCGCGCGTCCCAAAGACGGTCGACTGGCCGTGGCAGGCCTCGAGCGCGGCGAGGCGATGCGCAGGCTGGCCAGGGCAGGCGTGTCCGAGCCGCCTGGGGTGGAGTGGATGGGCGAGGTGCCGCGCGAGCACTGGCTGGACACGGTTGCGAGCGCCCGCCTGTTCGTGAACGCCTCCCGCCACGAGGACTGGGGTCTGGCGCAGATGGAGGCCCTATCGGCGGGGACGCCGCTGGTCACCGTGCCCTCCTGCGGGGCCAACGTGGCCCTGCCGCTCGCCGCGGAGCTCGCACCGGAGCTGGTGGCGCCCGAGCGCACCGCGGAGGCCCTCGCTCGCGCGCTGCGCGCCGGCCTGGCCCTCGACGAGCCGGCCCGGAAGCGCTACGCGGCCGCGGCGGAGCGGCTGCTCGAGCCCTACCGCGATGAGGAGCTGCGGAGAAGGGTGGCGGACGAGGTGCTGCCGGTATTGCTGAGGGGCTAGATGATTGCTTACCGGCCGGCGCCGAGCGACTTATAGACCTCGCTCCACGCCCGCGCGAACGCGTCGTAGGAGTACCGCTCCCGCGCCACCTGCGTCAGCTTCGCGGCGTCGAACTCGCGCCCCAGTGTCTCCTCGATCGCCGCGGCCAGCGCGGCGGGGTCGCGGGGCGCCACCAGCGCGCCGGCCTCGGGCGTGAGCACCTCCGGTACCCCGCCGACCCGGGTCGCCACCGAGGGCAGCCCACTGGCCATCGCCTCGATCAGCACGCAGCCGAAGGTCTCGTGCAGGCTCGGCAGCACGAGCAGGTCGGCCTCGCGCATCAGCTTGGCCACCCTCTCCTTGGGCAGCTCGCCGTGGAAGCGCACGGCTTCGCGCAGCCCCAGCTCAGACGCCTGCTCCTCGAGCTGCTCGCGCAGCTCGCCGCCGCCCACGACATCCAGCGTGGCCTCGCGCCGGCCGCGTAGCTGCACCAGCGCGTCGAGCAGATACGTGTGGCCCTTCTTCTCTGCGAGCGCGCCAACCGTGAGCAGGCGCACCGGACCCCCACGACCTTCGTGCGCTGCGGCCGTGAACACCTCGGTGTCCACGACGTTTCCCATCACGCGCATCCGCGCCCGTGGCGCGACCCTGTGCAGGTGGCCGCCCAGCTCCGCGCTTACCGGCGCCACCAGGTCCGCCCCGCTGAAGGCGAGCCGGGCCGTGAGCAGATCCGCACCCCGGATCAGCCCCCGTTGGAAGCCGGTGTAGTGCTCGGTGACCACGACCACGGCGCGACTGAGGCGTCCCAGCATCAGGGCCGGCAGTGCGGCGGAGAACACGTGGGCGTGCACCACGTCGGGGCGGAAGCCCTCTCGCCGCAGCGCCACCAGGGCGGCCAGCATCCCTGCCATCTGGCAGACCATCGCCAGGGCCCGCACCCGTGGGCGCCGGTAGAGCACCCGTATCGTCCGAAGGCCGTCCTCCACCTCGTCCGTCAGCCGGTATACGGGAAAGCCGGGCGAGGGGGTGGCCCGCGACGCCAGCACCACCACGTCGTGCCGGCCCGACAGCGCGCGAGCGTGCTCGCGGCAGAACAGGCCCAGCACCGGCTGGTCGGGCCAGGGGTACCACTTCGGTACGACGAGCACGCGCAGCGGTTGATCCGCGGTCACGCGGGGCACCCGGCGGATGGTGTCCACCGTGCGCCGGGCGTCCTCGGCGCGCACGTAGGGGCGGTCCGCCAGGAAGGCCTGGGCCTCGGCGATCGCGTCGGCGTGCGCGTAGCCGGCGGCCACGTGGCGGGTCTCGTGGCGCACCGGAAGCGCGTCCACCACCCCGAGCCGCCACCCGTGTTCGCGGGCCAGAGCGCCCCAGTGGTTGTCGAGTCCCCATCCGAACCGCAGCTCCGGGAAGGGCGTCAGCGCCTGCGCCACCGGCCGGGTGAAGGCGGTGACCGGTCCGATCTCCACGTAGCGGGTGACCCGGGCGAGGGAGAACGGCCGGCGGCGGGTGACCCGCCAGGCGGCGTGGCTGCGCATCGTCTGGGCGGGCTGGGAGAGGTCGAGGCCCAGCCGCTCGCAGAGCGCGATGTGGCGGTCGAGGAAGCGGGGCGCCAGCTCTACGTCGTCGTCCACCACGAACAGCCAGTCGTATCCTCCGAGCGGCGGCGCAGCGGCCAGCAGCCGGTTGAGGTTCTCGAACTTGCCGCCGCCCAACTGCGTGAGGGCCGTGTGCCCTCCCAGCGCGGGCTCGACCTCGCCGGTGGAGCCCAGCACCAGGCGCACGTCGTGGCGGTCTGAGGCGAGGCGACCGACCGCTCCGGGCAGCTTCGAGCCGGGACGGTAGACCGACAGCACCAGCACGCGCCGCGACTGCTGGGCCGCCGCCAGGCGGTCGAGCCGCCGGCCGGTGAAAGACAGTGCCGCCGCGGCGTCGAGGGCGGCGTCGGCGAGGGTGCGGGTGATCTTCAGGCGGATGCCGCCGACCGTGCCCGACTCACCGGACAAGAAGGTGGTGGGATCGGGCAGGGCGCTCAAGAGCGGCGCAGGGTCTCGGCCAGCCGGCCGGCCGAGTGCGCCCCCATGATCAGTCCCTGGGGGCAGCGGCGGCGCACGGTGTGCCAGCCCGCTCCCGCCAGGTGGCGCAGCTCGCGGGGCAGATCGGGGGAGCCGCCTTTTCGGCGGTCGCTCAGCAGCGCGGCCCGGCCGCGCCTGTATTCGGCGCGAGCCAGAGA
>JACCUE010000221.1 GCA_013812005.1 Thermoleophilaceae bacterium | reverse complement strand
AGATGGCCTCGCGCTCGGAGGCGATGCGCGAGGAGGCGCGGATCAAGCGCCTCTCACGTGCGGACAAGCTGCACCTGGTGAGCCGGGCGGCTAGATAGAAGCGCCGCGAGCCCGGTCGCGCGCCAGCAGCCGCGCGGCCACGATCCCGCCCACCGCGCCGAACAGGTGCCCCTGCCAGGAGATGCCCTCCTCGGGCAGCAGGCCGCCCAGCAACGCGCCCCCCCACACGACGGCCACCACGGCGGCGATCGCCAGCTCGGTCAGGTTGCGGCTGAACACCCCGCGGCTGAGCAGGTAGGTGGCGTATCCGAAGACGACGCCACTCGCACCGATGTGCACGGTGCCGTCCGGCGCGATGAGCCACGTGCCCAGCCCGCTGGCCAGAGCGACGACCGCCGTTACCGCAACCACCCGCAACGCCCCGGCGAAGGCAATCACGAGGCCCATCACGATCAGCGGAACAGTGTTCGAGATCAGGTGGTCGAAGCCGGAGTGCAGGAACGGCGCCGCGACGATGCCCACGAGGCCGTCCCCTTCCCGCGGCTCGATGCCGTACTGGTCGAGGCGGTTGCCGGCGGCCGTGTCGATGACCTCGGAGAGCCACATCAACGCCACCATCAGGCCGAGCACCTTGACCCCGTCGAGGCGCGTGCTCCGCGGTGTGGCGACCGTGCTCACCGACCGGATGCTAGGGGGCTCTGGCGGTTGCGCTCCCGCACAGCGGGTACACGGAGGTCTGGCCCACGAACGAGAGGAAATGCCAATGGCCGACCTAGAAGCCCGCGAAGCGAAGCTGATCCAGTACCTCAACGAGGCATACGGCAAGGAGAAGGAGCTCGAGACCGCGCTCCAAGCCCACATCGCGATGACCACCCGCGACGCCTACAAGAAGCGCCTGAAGGACCACCT
Source organism: Thermoleophilaceae bacterium (assembly GCA_013812005.1). GTDB lineage: Bacteria > Actinomycetota > Thermoleophilia > Solirubrobacterales > Thermoleophilaceae > JAAYBF01. The sequence goes on along the minus strand of JACCUE010000221.1, from coordinate 2,387 downwards.
GAAGGAGACCAAGGCGCAGGCCAAGGGCCTCGCGCGGCGGATCAAGCAGCTGGGCGGCAAGGCCGATGCCCTGCCGGCGCCGGGCCCCGACGTGGTCCAGGAGGCCGCCGGCGCAGTGGTCAGCGCGGCCAACAAGGCCGTGGCCGCGGCAAAGGGCCCGATGCACGCGCTGCGCGGCACCGGCGAGCAGGAGAAGATGCTCAAGAACGCCAAGACGGAGTACTTCAACGAAGCCGAGGAGATCGCCAACTACAACGCGATCGAGACGCTCGCCGAAGCCGTGGGTGACAAGGACACCGCGAAGCTGGCGAAGGAGTACCGCCGCCAGGAGGAGCGGATGTCGAAGTTCCTCGACAAGACGATCGTCGCGCTCACCAAGGAGGTGGTGAAGGAGGAGATCCCCGCCTCCCAGCGCAAGAGCAGCCGGTCCGGCCCGTCGCGCTCCCGTGCCTCCTCGAAGGCCGGCAAGTCCTCCCGGTCGCGCTCGTCGGCATCGCGTGCCTCCACCGCCCGCTCGTCCTCGTCGCGTGCTTCCTCGAACTCAGCCTCGGGCAAGAGCAAAGCCAAGTCGGGCAGCTCGCGCAGCCGCAGCACCGCGAAGAAGTAGAGAGACCCCTCGCCATGGCGCCGTCGCCTGAGCGATCAGGGGGCGGCGCCGTAGGCCCAACCTCAAGGGGGGCGTCCCGACAGGCAGACTGCGGCCATGCGCGTGCTCGCCGTGATTCATCAGGACGACGCCGGGCTGGGTGTGTTCGGTGAGGCGCTGGCCGAGGAGACGTCGCTGGAGGTATGGCGTCCGGCGGAGGAGCTCGGCCCTCGCCTTGTGGAGGTCGATCCGGACGCCGTGATCGTGCTCGGCGGGGCGATGAACGCGCACGAGGAGAGCGAGCACCACTGGCTGCGCAGGGAGAAGCTATGGCTCGCCGGGCTGCTGGACCGCCACATACCGGTGCTCGGCGTGTGCCTGGGCGCCCAGCTGCTGGCCGAGGCGGCGGGCGGCTCAGTACGCCGGGGGGCGCAGCCCGAGATCGGCTGGCACGAGGTGCGGCTGGAGCCCGAGGCCGGCGAAGATCCGGTGCTGGGCGGCCTGCCCGATTGCTTCTCGAGCTTTCAGTGGCACTCCTACGAGGCCGTGCCGCCACAGGATGCGACCGTGCTGGCGCGAAGCGGCCTGACTCTGCAGGCCTATCGCGTCGGGCCCAGCGCTTGGGGGATCCAGTTCCATGCGGAGGTGAACGCTCCGACCCTCGAGTCGTGGATCGCCAACCACAGAACCGACCCCGACGCGGTCGCGATGGGACTCGACCCCGCCCGCCTGCGGGCCGAGACCTCGCCCGCCATCGAGGACTGGAACGAGCTGGGGCGCGGCCTGGCGCGGCGCTTTCTGGAGGTGGCTGAGCGCCGGTGAAGGACCCCAGGCGCCTCCCCGCGCGGGGCGAGCATTCACCCCCGGCCCGCTCCCTGCCGGGCCGCGTCGACCAGCGCCCCCACCACGCCGTCGCGGACGTCCTCTTCGGGATGCCAGAGCACGCCGAGCGCGAACCGCTTCTGCACCAGCTCGATCGCCTCGACCACACGGTCAGGCTCCGCCCAGCCGGTCGCCACGAGATCCTCCCCGATCTCCCCGGCGCCCTGGTGGTGGTGGGACTTCACCGCCAGCCGATCCGCGCCGGCGGCCTGCGCAGCCAGCGAGCCCGGCTCGAGGCTGACCTCGTGGTCGCCGAAGGTGCCCGGCGTGTGGCGGTGATCCGACTGGCCCAGAGAGTCGGGAAGGTGCTGCACCAGAGTGCCGCCGCAGGCCACGTTGAGCATCTGCATCCCCCGGCAGATGCCCAGCAAGGGGATGTCGCGCTCGAGCGCGCGATGGGTCATTGCGAGCTCGAAGCGGTCGCGCTCGGGCCAGGTGTCGCCGGTCTCCTCGTGTGGCCTGGCGCCGTAGGAGTGGGGGTCGACGTCGGCGCCTCCGGCCAGGATGAGCGCGTCGATGCGGTCGAGTAGCGCGTCGGGTGCCTCGGCGGCGTCGTCATCCGGAGGCAGCACCACCGCCAGCGCTCCGGCTCTCTGCACCGCGGTCGCATACGAGCGCGGCACCATCGCCACCGTCTGGTCCCAGGCTCCCCAGCGCACCTGTTCGACGGCGGCGCAGATTCCGACCGCGACGCTCACAGTGCGGTGGCTGCCGGCGTCTCCAAGACCGCCTCCACCGCGGCGCTGCGTTCCATCGCTGCAAGGTACTCGGACCCGACGTACCTGCGCCCCGTAGGATCGCGATCGTGGATCTTCGTCGAGAAAGCGTGGTCGTGGAGACCGACCGCTACCGGGTGACCGGCCGCATGACCCTGCCCTCCGAGGGCCACGGCAGCCGGCTGTCCGACCACGTGAACCGC
>JACCUE010000190.1 GCA_013812005.1 Thermoleophilaceae bacterium | reverse complement strand
GCCCGCACCCGCGGGCTCGGGGCCGATCGCATCCTGCGGCCGCTGCGGGCATCGTTCGCCGAGGCCCGCGGGCGCACCGCGGACGCCGCCACGCAGCTCGTCGACAGCGTGCGCCTAGGCCGCTGAGTCCGGCTTTCCGGTCCTTGCCGCGCTGGCGCGGCGACTACAATATGTAGTGGTTGTTGGAGGAACTCGACACAAGATCTCGTAGGTAGAGGGCATGCGCTGCCCCCTCTGCTCGTTCGATTCCACGCGCGTCGTGGACTCCCGGCTCTGCGAGCCGGGAGATGCCGTGCGGCGGCGTCGCGAATGTGCCGACTGCGGTGCGCGGTTCACCACCCACGAGCGCGCCGAGGCCGTGTCGCTCGGCGTGCGCAAGCGCGGTGGCGGCCGAGAGGCCTATGACCGCCAGAAGCTCCTGGGAGGCCTGATGCGCGCCGCCACCAAGCGGCCCGTGACAGTGCCGGAGCTCGAGGCGGTGGCCGACGCCATCGAGGCGCAGGTGCGCCGCGAAGGCGGCGAGGCGGACGCGGAACGGATCGGCGAGCACGCGCTCAGGGCCCTGATCTCACTCGACCGCGTGGCCGCCATCCGCTTCGCCTCCGTCTACCGCAACTTCGAGGGCTTGGACGACTTCGAGGCCGAGCTGCGGCGGCTGGAAGCCCAGCCGCTCATTGTGCCGGAGCAGCTCCCCATCTCCCCCGCCGTAGGCGGGGGAGATCTTCCGTCCGACCCGAACGGCAGCATCGCCTCCCCCGTCGCTCCGGCCACGGGACAACCCGAAGAGTTCGATGCAGTGAGGAGAGGTCATGCCGAGTAGCCGCAGCGCGTCCGTCAAGAGCACCCCGAGCACCGAGGGGGTGACCGTCGCGCGGCGGTTCACGCAGGCCGGAAAGCATCCATTCGACGCCGTCGAGTGGGAGATCCGCGATGCGATCATCGGCAACCCGGAGAAGCCGGCCTTCGAGCAGCGCGGCGTCGAGTTCCCCAAGGCCTGGTCGCAGAACGCCACCAACATCGTCGCGCAGAAGTACTTCCGCGGCCGCATGGGCTCCGACGAGCGCGAGACCTCGGTGCGCCAGATGGTCGGCCGCGTGTCGGGCACGATCGCGGGCTGGGGCCGCGAGGGCGGCTACTTCGCCACGCCCGAGGACGGCGACGCCTTCGAGGCCGAGCTCACGCACATCCTGCTCAACCAGGTCGCGGCCTTCAACTCGCCGGTGTGGTTTAACGTCGGCTTCGAGGAGAGCCCGCAATGCTCGGCGTGCTTCCTGCTGTCCGTAGAGGACACGATGGAGTCGATTCTCGCCTGGAACACCAAGGAAGGGCTGATCTTCCGGGGCGGGTCTGGCTCGGGGGTCAACCTCTCCAACATCCGCAGCTCCAAGGAGGAGCTTTCGAAGGGCGGCTACGCCAGCGGTCCCGTGAGCTTCATGCGCGGCGCGGACTCGTGGGCGGGCACGATCAAGTCGGGCGGCAAGACCCGCCGCGCCGCAAAGATGGTCGTGCTGGATGTCGACCACCCCGACATCCTCGACTTCGTCTGGTGCAAGGCGCGCGAGGAGGAGAAGGCGGGGGCGCTGCGCGACGCCGGCTTCGACATGTCGATCGACGGCGCGGGGTTCGCGTCGATCCAGTACCAGAACGCGAACAACACCGTGCGCCTGTCGGATGAGTTCATGGAGCGCGTCGAGCGCGATGAGGACTGGCAGACCACGTCACGCACGACCGGCGAGCCGATCGACACCTATCGCGCTCAGGACGTGCTCGGACAGATCAGCCAGGCGGCTTGGCAGTGCGCGGATCCCGGCGTGCAGTACGACACGACGATCCAGGAGTGGCACACGTGCCCGAACTCGGGCCGGATCAGCACTTCTAACCCGTGCAGCGAATATCTGCACGTAGACGACTCGGCCTGCAATCTGGCGTCACTGAACCTGATGAAGTTCCGCCGAGCGGACGGCACCTTCGACGTCGAGGACTTCGAGCACGTGGTCGATGTCGTGATCCTCGCGCAGGAGATACTCGTGTCTCCGTCGAGCTACCCGACTGAGCAGATCGGCAGGAACGCCCGCGACTTTCGCCAGCTCGGGATGGGCTACGCGAACCTGGGCGCGCTGCTGATGTCAAACGGCCTGCCCTACGACTCCGACGAAGGGCGGTCGATGGCCGGCGCGATCACCGCGCTGATGACCGGTCGTGCGTACCGCAAGTCGGCCGAGGTCGCCGCCGCGATGGGTCCCTACGCCAAGTACGAGCTGAACCGCGAGCCGCACAACCACGTGATGCGCAAGCACCGCGACGCGTCGTGGGAGCTGTCCGAGGAGCTTGTCGAGGATCGCCTCCTGGCCGCCGCACGGCGCTCATGGGACGAGGCGGTCGAGCTCGGAGAGGACCACGGCTACCGCAACGCCCAGTCGGTGGTCATTGCGCCCACAGGCACGATTTCCTTCCTGATGGATTGCGACACGACCGGGATCGAGCCCGACTTCTCGCTGGTCAAGTTCAAGGAGCTCGTCGGTGGCGGCCAGATGACGATCGTCAACCGCACGGTGCCCCAGGCACTCGAGACGCTCGGCTACCCGGCCGAGGCGGTCAGCCAGATCGTCGCCTGGATCGACGAGCAGGGCACGATCGTCGGCGCCCCCGGCCTGCATGACGAGCACCTACCGGTGTTCGACGTCGCCGTCGGCCAGCGGGACATCTCACACATGGGTCACGTGATGATGATGGCTGCGGCGCAACCGTTCGTTTCCGGCGCGATCTCGAAGACTATTAATATGCCGCGGAGCGCGACTGTCGAGGACATCCAGGATGTCTACGTCCAGGGGTGGAAGCTCGGCCTAAAGGCGCTCGCGATCTACCGCGACGGCTCGAAGACCGCGCAGGCGCTGCGCACCGAGGCGCAGGCAGAGAAGCAGGCCGCGCTGCCCGCCGAGGACGTCGTGCAGGCGCGCATCGACGCGGCCGTCAAGGAGGCGCTGGCCTCCGCCCCACCCCGGCGCCACCGGATGCCCCGCGAGCGCCAGTCGATCACGCACAAGTTCTCGATCGCCGGTCACGAGGGCTACATCACCGCGGGCGCCTACGAGGACGGCACGATCGGCGAGATCTTCCTCACGGACGTCGGCAAAGAGGGCTCGACGCTGCGCGGCATGATGAACGCGTTTGCCACCTCTGTCTCGATCGCGCTGCAGTACGGAGTGCCGCTGGAGACTCTCGTGCGCAAGTTCTCCTACATGCGCTTCGACCCGGAGGGGA
>JACCUE010000186.1 GCA_013812005.1 Thermoleophilaceae bacterium | reverse complement strand
GCCCGCACCGCCGCGACCGCGGTCGTGGTCGGTTCCGCCACCGCCGTCGTGCTGTTGATGCTCGCTCTGGCGAGCTTCCTCGGCCGCCTCCAGGACGATCCCGGGGTCGTGGGCAAGCGTTACCAGCTCACGGCGTCGCTCCCCGCCGAGCGAGCCGGCGAGGCGGGGGAGCTGCCCGGCGTAGCGGGCGCCGCGCCGCGCTACGAGACCGACGCGGTGGACTCCTTCGAGCTCGGCCAACCCGTGCGCCTGGTCGCCTTCCCCGGCGACCATACGACCTTCGAGGCACCTGAGCTGGCCGAGGGTCGGCGCCTGCGCGACGACGGCGAGGCCGAGGTCGGGCAGGGCCTTGCCGACACCCTCGGCGTGCGGCCCGGCGGGACCCTCGCCGTGCAGCTGCCGACCGGGGAGGAGGTGCGTTTCCGCGTCGTCGGCGTGGTTCGCACCCTCGAGCGCGAGGGCCAGGTGGCCTACGTCCGACCGCCCCGCCTGCTCACCGCAGACGCCTCCATCCGCCCGGAGATCGCGGTGCGCCTCGAGGACGGGGCAGACCGCGGAGAGGTCGAGCAGAGCCTCGAGCGCATCGGCGCCGAGCCCCGGGCGGTGGGCGGCACTGGCTCCGACGATCAGGCCTTCCTCGGCAAGCTGGCCGCCGTCCTACGCGTGGTGGCCGCGGTGAACGGGCTGATCTGCCTCTACGTGCTGGTGCAGACCCTCGCGGTGATGGCCGCCGAGCGCAGACGGACGATCGCGGTGTTGCGCTCGGCCGGAGCGCGCCGGACTGCGGTAGCGCTCGTGCTAGGCGGCGTGGCGGCGGCGGTCGTGGGTGTGGCGGTGCCTCTGGGCGTGATCGTCGAGCGGCTCCTGCTCGGCCCCGCCGTCGCGCGCCTGGCCGCCGGCTACGCATCTCTGCCACTCGGGGCTGGGGCGGGGCAGGTGGTCGCGATCACCGCGGGACTGGTCGCCGTCGCCACCGCCGCCGCCGTCTGGGTGGCCTGGCGGGTCGAGCGCGAGCCGATCTCCGTCGGCCTGAGGGAAGGCTGATGCGCGGCCGGCGCGGGGGGGTCGCGGGTCTCGTCGCCATCGCGATCGCCGCCCTCGTGGCGGTGCTCGGCTCGGGCGGCGAGGACCGCCGTTCGGACTCGGCCACGGGCTCCACGCTCCTCGCCAGCTTCCGCGACCGCGACGGCAACGGGGTGCTGGAGCGGGGGCCCGGCGAGCAGCTGCGTGACCGCACGGACCTGGCCCCACGGGCTCGCACGGGCAGGATCATCGCGGCCCTGGCGCAGATCTCCGACGCCCACGTGCGCGACGAGGAGTCCCCGGCGCGCGCGTTCCTGCTCGACCGGACCGGCGCGCCCTTCACGTCGACGTTCCGTCCGCAGGAGGCGCTGTCGGGCCAGGTGCTGGCGGGGGCGGTAACCGCGGTCAACGCGGCCCGCCCCCAGGCCGTGCTCGTCACGGGGGACCTGGTGGACAATGCCCAGGAGAACGAGCTCGGCCAGGCGCTCGGGGTGCTGGACGGCGGAGTGATCGACCCCGACAGTGGCGAGTCCGGGTACGACGGCCCCCAGTCCGCCTCGAACGCAGATCCCTTCCTCTACCGCCCCGACTCCGACGCGCCTCGACATCCCGGCCTGCTCGCTCGCGCCCAGCGGCCCTTTCGCTCAGCCGGCCTGGCCGCCCCCTGGTTTCCCGTGCTCGGCAACCACGACCTCCTGGTCGCCGGCGAGGCGCCGCCTTCGCTCGCCCTGGAACGCCTCGTGCTGGGTGATCGCGAGCCCGCCGAGCTAGACGCCGGAGTCGAGCGCCCCCGAACCCGACAGGACCTCGAGGCCCTGCTGGCGCAGGGCTTTCCCGGTCCCACGGTCCCAACCCCGCCCGACCCCGCGCGGCGGCATCTGGGAGGGGCGGAGCTGTTGAACCGTGTCCGGGGGGCCAGCGGCAGTGGCGGCGAGGGCGAGCGGCTCGACTACTCCTTCGACGTCGGCCCGCGCCTGCGGGTTATCGCACTGGACATCGTGCGCCGCAACGGGGGCTCGGACGGCCGCGTGAGCTCGGATCAGGTGGCCTGGCTCGAAGACGAGTTGAAGCAAGCCGGTAGCCGCTGGGTGATGGTGACATCGCACCAGCCGCTCACCAGTTCCCAGGGAGGGGAGGCCGCGCTCGCCGCTCTCGACCGCTCACCCAGGGTGATAGCCGTGCTCTCCGGACACACCCACAGCAGCTCGATAGAGCCGCGACGCTCCGCCGCCGGGGGATACTGGCTGATCGCGACGCCCTCGCTGGCCGACTATCCGCAGCAGGCACGAGCTCTTCGTCTCAGAGAGACCGCCGGCGGTGGCGTGGCGATCGAGACATGGATGCTCGACACGGCTAGCGGAGAGCTGCCAGACGTCGCTCGTGACCTGGCCTTCCTCGACGCCCAGGGCGGGCGCCCGCAGGGGGCCGTGGGGCGGGTCGAAGACCGCAACGCGCGACTGTTTCGCTAGCCGGGGTCTGACCGCAAGAACGGCCAACCCGAAGCTGCGCGGCGCGGCTCCGGGTATCCCGAGC
>JACCUE010000152.1 GCA_013812005.1 Thermoleophilaceae bacterium | reverse complement strand
GCCCCGTGTGGGACGGATAGAGGTGCCGATCGTTCGCGAAGAGGAGCGCATCTACGACGCCCTCCGCGGCCGTGAGGTGGACATGCTCCCCATCTCCCTGCCGGAAGACATCGCGGACGAGCTCGGTGAATCCTCGAGCATCAACGTCGCGCGCGGGCCCTCCTACACGGGCACGGCGCTGTTGCTCAACCTCAGCCGCCCGCCGTTCGACAGCCCGGCCGTACGCACGGCGGTGGCCCGCTCCCTGGACCTGGGCCGAGTCTTGAGGAACACCGGTCCGGGCGTGCCCGCCGACCGCGGCAACCTCCACCCCGACTCGCGGTGGGCCCCCCGCGAGATCCTCCAGCGCGAAGACGTGTCCGCGGCGCGGCGCACACTGGCAGGGCTGGGGCTGCCGCCCATCCGAGTGCTCGCGCCCAGCAACGACGGCGTGAGGCTGGAGGCGGGCAGGCAGGTCGTGCTGGCGCTGCGCCGCGCCGGCGCGAAGGCAAGCTTCGGAAAGCTGCCCCGCGGAGAGCTCGGCGACGCGATCGGCGAGAACGGCGCGACCCCTGACTTCGACGCCGCCATCGTGAGCACCCCCGCACTGGCCTCCTACGACCCCAACTTCCTGGCGCGGCAGTTCGGCTCGGACGACGCGACAGCCCCGCTCAACTACTCCGGGTACCGCAGCGCTGCGTTCGACGCGCTCGCCGACCGGGTGGTCACCGCCCCCGACCCGGAGGCTCGGGAGCGCGCAGCAGCCGCAGAGTTGCGGCTGCTGGCAACCGACCTCCCGATGATTCCCCTGTTCTTCTCCGAGGCGGCCCTCGCCTACCGCCCATCGGTCTATGACGGCTGGATCTTCATCAAGGGCTCGGGAATCCTCGACAAGCGCTCGTTCCTGCCCAACAACCAGGCGCGTGCGCAGGCAGGCGTCGCAGCACCTGAGGGCGACGGCGATTCCGGCACCGTGGCGGGGACGATCCGCTCCGCCGCCCTGGGGGTGCTGGCGATCGCTGTGGCGCTGGCGCTGGTGGGGATGCTCACCCTGTTGAGGGCGCGCGCCAGAGGTTGAGCGCGCCTGGTCTCGGCGGTCAGCCAAGCGCGGGGGCCAGCTCCATGCCTGCCGACTGGATCGCGCGTCGCACGCGCCGATCGAAAGACGCCACGGTTGCGCCACGAGCGCGGGCTGTCGCAAGGGCGAACCCGTCGGCGAGGCTGATGTGGAGCGCGCGCAGCCGCGCGGCGTCGCGGGCGATCACCGGCGTGGGCACGCTCAACTGGATACCGAGTGCGTGGATCGCCTCGATCGCCGTGCGCAGGGCCGCCTGAGTCTCCGCGGGCCGGACGAGCGTCTCCGCGTAGTTGATCAGCGACAACCGCAGCGGGATTTCTTCATCGATCATCACCCGGAGCGCTTTCGCTGCCGCGAGATGATGCGCGTCGGCGCGATCCAGCGCGGCGATGACCACATCGGTGTCCAGGACGCAGCCGCTCACGCCCGCTCTTCGCTGCGCAGGCGATCCAGGTAACCGGGCTCGAACAGTCCGTCGAAGACTCCGAGCGCCCCATCGACATCGCGCGGAGCCCGGCGCACGACGATCGTGTCCGTGCCCTCCCCCTCGATCGTGACCTCGTCACCGGCTCTGAGGCCGGCTTTGGCCAGGCTCTCTACCGGCAGCGTGATCTGATGCTTGCTGGAGATCTTCGGCACGCCTTTACCTTACCGTAAAGGGGCCTCAAAGCGACTCTGCGCAGCTACGCCGATGCGACGGGAGCGACGGGACCCACCAGCTCGTCGAGCTCGTCCGCAGTGAGCGTCTCGCGCTCGAGCAGGGCTGCCGCAATCCTGTCAAGGGCCTCGCGAGAGTCGGTCAGCACCCGCAGGGACCGCCCATGCGCCTCGTCGATCAGCAGCCGGACCTCTTCGCCGATCAGCTTGTTCTCCTCGTCCGAATAGCCCGACCCCGGGCCACCGTTGGAATGCTCGCTGTAGGTGACCCCGCCGAGCGCCTCGCTCATGCCGAGCTCGCGGACCATCCTGCGCGCGAGCGAGCTGATCTTGGCGAGGTCGTCCGCCGCGCCGGACCCGGGCTCACCGATCACCAGCTCCTCAGCGGCGCGGCCGCCGAACCCCACCGCCATCTGGTTGATCAGCACCGAGCGCGAATGGATCGCCCGCTCGTGCTCTTCGACCGACCACAGGTAGCCACCCAACCGGCCGCGCGGCACGATCGTGACCTTGTGGGGAACGGCGACGCCGGACAGTGACATCCCCACGAGGGCGTGGCCGGCCTCGTGGTAGGCGGTGATGCGGCGCTCCTCCTCGGTCAGGATGTGCCGCCGCGAGGAGATCCCGAGCAGCACGCGCTCGATGGCCTCGTCCATCACCTCAGAGGAGATCTCGGAGAGCCGCCTGCGCGTGGCGAGCAGACCCGCCTCGTTGACCAGGTTGGCGAGGTCGGCGCCCGAGAAGCCCGGGGTCAGGCCGGCCACGACATCCAGATCCACGTCGCCGGCCACGCGCTTGCTCCCGGCATAGAGGTCGAGGATCGCCTTCCGTCCTTCCCGGTCGGGCGGCGAGATCGCGATCTGGCGGTCGAAGCGCCCGGGGCGCAGCAGCGCATCGTCGAGCATGTCCGGACGGTTGGTGGCCCCCATCACGATCACGCCGGTACGCGGATCGAACCCGTCGAGCTCGGTCAGCAGTTGGTTGAGCGCGTGGTCTTGCTCGCGACGGCCGCTGTCGGCGTCTGAATCACTGCCCCGGCGGCCACCGAGCGCGTCGATCTCGTCGATGAACACGATCGCGGGGGCGACCGCCTTCGCCTCTGCGAAGAGGTCACGCACGCGCGCGGCGCCCAAGCCGACCCAGCGCTGTACGAAGTCGGTGCCCGAGACCGAGAAGAAGGCCGCGTTGGCCTCCCCGGCGACCGCCTTGGCCAGCATGGTCTTACCGCAGCCAGGGGGACCGTCGAGCAGGATCCCGCGCGGCATGTGGACCCCCATCTCGGCGAAGCGCTCCGGCTCGGCCAGGAAGTCCCTCACGTCGGCAAGCTCCTCGACTGCGTCGTCGACACCGGCGACGTCGTCGAAGGTCACCCGCTCGTCCATCCCCGTGGCGCGCCTTCCCACGCTGCGCTGACGGATCGACAGGCGGCGCTGGCGCTCCGGCACCTCGAGAAGTCGCTTGACCGCCGCCTCGAAGTTGGCCTGGGAGAGAGCGCTCTCGTGAGC
>JACCUE010000150.1 GCA_013812005.1 Thermoleophilaceae bacterium | reverse complement strand
GCGCCCTGCCCGCGCCGAGCGCGACGCAGGTGAGGGGATCGGCAGCCACGTTGACCGGCACGTGGGTCTCGTGCTCCATCCGCTCGGCGAAGCCGCGCAGCAGGCTGCCGCCCCCGGCCACGAGGATTCCGCGCGCGAACACGTCGGAGGCCAACTCGGGCGGGGTGGTCTCCAGCGCCTCCCGCACGGCCACCAGGATCTCCGTCACCGGGTCCTCGAGGGCGATGCGGATCTCCTCACTGGTCACGTTCACCTCCCGGGGGAGCCCCGACACCGGGTCTCGGCCCTTCACCGCGGAGAAGGCATCGGTCAGGTCGGGCGCCACGCTGCCCACCTCGAGCTTGACGCGCTCGGCAGTGGTCTCCCCGATGGCCAGGCCATGGGTGGTGCGCAGCCACGCGGCCACCGTGTCGTCGAGGTCATAGCCCCCCACCCGCAGCGATCGAGACACCACGATCCCGCCGAGCGAGATCACCGCCACCTCGCTGGTGCCTCCGCCGACGTCGACGACCATGTTCGCGCGCGGCTCGTCGATCGCCAGCCCGGCGCCGATCGCCGCGGCCAGGGACTCCTCGATCAGGTGCACCGACCGCGCCCCCGCGGCCACGCAGGCCTCGATCAGGGCGCGACGCTCCACGTCGGTGATCCCCGACGGCGCGCACATCATCACCCGCGGTCGCGCGCGGCGGCCACCGTGAACGCGCCCCATGAAGTGGCGCAGCATCTTCTCCGTCACCTCGAAGTCGGCGATCACGCCGTGACGCAGCGGGCGCACGGCCGAGATCCGCGCCGGGGTGCGGCCGATCATCCGCTGCGCCTCCTCGCCGACCGCGTGCACGTCTCCGGTGTCGGTGTCCACCGCCACCACGGAGGGCTCGGAGGCCACGATGCCCTCGCCACGCACGAAGACAAGCGTGTTGGCGGTGCCGAGGTCGATGGCGATGTCGAGGCCGCCGAAGCGCGGCAGCAGCCTGCGCCGCAGCGGCGAGCGGGCCGACTCGACGGACGCACCGCTGCCGGGGCCCTCAGCTGGGAATAGCGTGCCCGGCCGCCCCCCGCTCACTCCGTGGCGTCCTGAACGATTGGGCGTGCGTGGGGCTTCCGGGGCCTCAGCTCTTCTTGCGCAGCCCGGCTTCCTGGAGACGCTCGGTCTCGAGACGGCCCTTTGCCTGAGCCAGCTCATGTTCGGCGCGGCGTGCCTTGCCGGCCTTCTTGGACGCCACGTTGCGTTCCGTGATGCGGGCCAGGTGCGCCGTGTAGGCCGATCCGTCGGGCTTGGGGCCGCGGCCGTCTGTCTGCTCTGTCATGTCAGATCCTCTTTGCTCCCAAGATTGGCTGGCCACAGATGCAGGGAGCGTGAGCACCAATGAGAACGCGGCCACACCGAGCCTACGCTCATGGGGCCCCCGGCGAGCCGCGGCTGCCGGACCGGGTGGTGCCGCGGCGCCCGGCGCGCCGGCCTCGGACCGACGCCTACAGCCCGACGGCGCGAGCCAGCAGCTCGACCTGGTCCGGGTCCGCGGAGGCCGGGAAGCAGATGACCTCATCCGCGCCCGCCTCCTCGAAGGCCGACAGGTAGCCCTTCAGCGTTCCCTCGTCGGTGGCCGCCGACTGCACGATCTGCTGGGCAAAGTCACCGAGGAAGCGGTAGTAGTCACCGATGCTCTCCTGCACCACGCGCTCGGCATCGTCGCCCAGCGCGAAGTAGAACAGTGCCATGGAGCGCGGCTCGCCGTCTCTGCCGGCCGCGCCCCACGCGTCGCGTAGCTTGCCCAGCGACTCCACGAGCATGTCGGGCGTGCCGCCCCCCATGGTCCAGCCGTCGGCGTGCTCGGCGGCGCGACGGTAGGCCATGTCCGCGCTGCCGCCGATGAGCACCGAGGGCCGCTTGCCGTTAGCGGCCTGGGGCCCCACGCCGCTCTCGGCGGACCAGACGCTGTGCAGCTCGGCCAGCTGACGGTCGAACGTGGCGCCGCGTGCACTGAAGTCGGCGCCCGACGCCTCGTAGTCGTCTTCGCGGCCACCCACCGCCAGGCCGAGCGTGAGCCTTCCGCCGGAGAGGCTGTCGATGGTCGCTGCCTGCTTTGCGAGCAGAGCGGTGTTCGTCCGTACGGGGGCGATGAGGATGTCGGTGACCAGCCGGATCCGCTCGGTGACGGCCGCCGCCGCCGCGAGTGAGATGAGCGACTCGTAGCTCGGATAGACGATCCGGTCAATCGTCCCCACCGACGAGAAGCCCGCCTGCTCGGCCCGCTGCGCCCAGTCGACGACGCCGCGGCGGTCCACACCGCGGACCGCGTTCGGCAACCCGATCCCGATATCCATGCTCTATCTCCTCTTCTCAGCAGGTCGTAGGGTGGCGCGATGGCCGCCGGCGCGACTCTAGCCCAGCTACCCGGTTGGGCTCAATCCCTGATCGAGGAGGCGCGCGTGGGCCACCTGGGCCTGCTCGACGGCCACGGACGCCCGCGCGTGCTGCCGGTGACCTACGCCGTGACGGGCGGCGCGGTGTGGAGCGCGATCGACCACAAGCCCAAGCGCCGGCCGGGCGAAGAGCTCGCTCGCGTGCGCTGGCTGGGCGCGCGACCCGAGTCGGCGCTGACGGTCGATCGCTACGACGACGACTGGGCCCGTCTCGCCTGGGTGCAGCTGATCGGCGTGACCGCAGTGGTCGACGTCGCGGACAACGACGGTGTGCTCGCTGCGCTCGCTGGGCGCTACCCGCAATACCGCGACCGGCCGCCCGAGGGTCCGCTGCTGCGGCTGATCGCGGAGCGCACCGTGTGCTGGAGCGCGAGCGACGATCCCTGATCCCGGCGCTGGTTCACGAGCGAACCAACCTGGTTGGCCCGCGGTGGCCGCTCAGGGCTGCGCCCCGGCGGGCGCGGGCGGTGGCCGCACGAGCAGGTAGGTGAGCCAGATGCCGAGGGCGAAGACCGGCAGGCCCATGACGGTGCGCGCCACGCCGAGTGCGACCACGGAGCCGGCGAGGTAGAGCGGCAGCTGGACCAGCAGGCGGGCGCTGAAGAGGCCGACCCAGAGCCAGGTTGCGCGGTTGAAGGCGCGCATGCGCATCGGATCCTCGCGCCAGGGGCTGCCCTGGCTGCCATCGAGCTGGGTGGCGATGTAGCCGACGATCGGCCGCCGAATCAGCACCGATCCGGCGAAGGCGGCGGCGTATCCGGCGTTGAAGACGAGGCCGGGGAGGAAGAAGTCCTCGGCCCGCCCGCTGCGGGTGGCGATGAACGCAGCGAAGGCCACCCCGACGAGGCCGGTCAGGGCATGCCGAGGTGACTGGCGCCGTGCGAGCCGGGTCGTGGCGAGCGCCACCGCGAGACCGACGGCCACCGCGGCCGACACGTTCGTGTCCGAGCCCGACACCGTGTAGGCGACGACGAAGGCCAGCGCGGGCAGGACGTTCTCGGCCATCCCGAGGGGGCCGCCGACGGCCTCGAGGAGGTTGGGCGGAGATGAGGGAGCGTCGGCCGGCACGCTCCCGATGATGGCGGACGCCGCGTTCTCCGCCCCTGCCCCTTGCACCGGGGGCGATGATATGCCGATGACCGCCGACGTCCAAGGCATTAGATGAGCGACGAGCGCTTCTCGATAGTCGAGCGCAGCTACGGCGACGACGAGGACGGGCTGAGCGTCGGCATCGCCAACATCCACGCCGCTGTCCCCGACGTCCAGGCCAACAAGGACACGATCGTCCGCGTGGCGCAGACCTTTGCCGAACGCGGGGTCGACTATGCGCTCTTTCCCGAGTTCTGCCTGTCGGGCTACTTCTGGGAGGACGCCGAGCGCTGCGGCGAGTACATGAACAGCGCGGTCACCGAGGAGCACGTCGGATGGATCGAGTCGGAGCTCGAGCCGTTGCTCGGCGCAGGCGCCCGGCCCGCACGCGGCAACGGCACAGGCACCCTGGCCGCAAGCGGCGGGGGCACAGGCGGCCTGGAGGGGATCGTGCTCAACAACCTTCGCCACGCGGGCGACGGGTGCTACTACAACTCATCGTTCGTCGTCGACGGAGGCGGTGACTACCTGGCCGACGAGAGCACCTACGACAAGGTCTTCCTGCCCGGGATCGAGCGCGAGTACACGACCACCGGCCGCGACGACCGGCTGGTGCTCGACACCCGGCACGGCCGGCTCGGGTT
>JACCUE010000246.1 GCA_013812005.1 Thermoleophilaceae bacterium | reverse complement strand
AAGGACATCGCCGGCAGCCCGCTGCTACGCGGCGTGTCGTTCAAGCTCGACCGCCGCGACCGCATGACGCTGTCCGGCCGCAACGGGTCGGGCAAGACCACGCTGCTGCGGATGCTCTCCGGCGACGCCTCGGTCGACGAGGGCTCCCTATCGGTGCGCAAGGGGGCAAAGATCGCGCTGTATGACCAGCGGCCCCCCCGCGAGCGCGACCTGAGCCTGCGCGACTACGTGCTCTCTGGCGCGGCCGACGTGGTGGCCATCGAAACGGAGGTGGCCCGGCTCGAGCAGGCGATGGCCGGCGGCGCCCACGACGACGCCACCCTGGCCGCCTACTCGCTGGCGCAGCAGCGCTTCGATCTCCACGGCGGATATCACTGGCGCGACCGCGCACTCGTCACCCTGCGCGGCCTGGGCTTCGCCGAGCCCGACCTCGACCGCCGGCTGGCCACCTTCTCGGGTGGTGAGCTCACCCGCGGCTCCCTGGCTCGGGTGCTGGTGGGCGAGCCCGACCTGCTGCTGCTCGACGAGCCGACCAACCATCTCGACATCGCGTCGCTGGAGTGGCTGGAGAAGCACCTGGCGTCACTCGACGCCGCGATCGTGCTCGTGGCGCACGACCGCTGGTTCCTCGAGGCGGTGGGCACCTCGGTGCTGGAGATCGAGGCCGGCCGCTCGCGCTACTTCGCGGGCCCCTGGCATGCATGGCGCAAGGAGCAGGCGGCGCGCGAGATGGCGCTGGGGCGCTCGATCGAGCGCCAGCAGGCCGAGATCGCCCGGCTCGAGCGCTTCGTGGAGCGCTTCCGGGCCAAGGCCACCAAGGCCAGGCAGGCGCAGTCGCGCGTCAAGCGCCTCGACAAGATGGAACGCGTCGAGCGCGACCCGCGCGACACCCGCGCGCTGTCGTTCTCGTTCAAGGAGCCCGAACGCTCGGGACGGGTGGTGTTCGAGCTGGAAGGGGCCAGGCTGGAGGTGCCCGGCCGGGTCTTGTTCGAAAGCGTCTCGATGCATGTCGAGCGTGGCGAGCACGTGACCCTGGTGGGCGGCAACGGCACCGGCAAGACCACCCTGATCGACACGCTCACAGGCCGCCGCGAGCTTTCGGCCGGCAAGCTGCGCACCGGCCACAACGTGACCGTGGGCTACGTCTCACAGCACGAGGCCGAGCTCGACGACGAAGGCTCAGTGCTCGACGCCGTGCAGCGCGCTACCGGCCTCACACCGGGCAAGGCACGCGCGCTGCTGGGCCACTTCCTCTTCTCCGGCGATGACGTGCGCAAGCCCGTGTCGGCGCTCTCGGGCGGTGAGCGGCGGCGGGTGTCGCTGGCGATCCTCGTGAACTCCGGGGCCAACATGCTGGTGCTCGACGAGCCCACCAACCACCTGGACCTCGAAAGCCGCGAGGCGCTCGAGGACGCCCTGCGCGGCTTCCCAGGCTCGCTGCTGCTGGTGTCCCACGACCGGGCACTGCTCGACGCCGTGGGGACCCGCACGCTGGCGGTCGAGGACGGCGAGCTGCGCACCTACGAGGGCAGCTGGGCGGAGTACGTACAGGCCCGCGAGCAGCGCCGGGCGGCGCCGGTGGACGCCGCGAAGGCGGCGAAGGCCGAGGCCCGTCGCGCCACGGGCAACGGCAAGCCCAAGCCGGCGAAGGGGAAGCGCGCCGGGCCGGATGGCGCGCGGCCCTCACCGCGGCCGTCCAAGAACGCCCAGCGCGCCCAGCGGGCGCTCGAGCGCGAGATCGAGACAGCCGAGGAGGCGCTGCGGGCGCTCGAGGCAGAGCTGGCGGATCCCGATGCGTGGTCTGATCCCGGACGCTCGTCGGACTCGAGTCGCCGTCACGCCGAGGCCAAGCGCACGGTCGAGCAGCTCTATGCCCGCTGGGAGCACTCGAGCGCCTGACCGGCACACCCGCCCGTGGCTTACGATGCCGCGCGTGAGCGACGAGGGCCTGCGCGCCGGCGAGACCAAGATGCGTGAGGCCGGGCTGGCCGAGGAGGCGATCGCCTCTTTCCGCCACTACTACGGGCAGCTGGCGGCGGGGGAGGAGGGAGTGGTTCGCGAGTCCGAGATCGAGCCGGTGGAGGAGCTGCCCGCCATCGGGGACCTCGAGACCGACGATGCTGTCCGCCGCGAGGCCCTCGACACGGCCGTGATCCTCAAGCTCAACGGAGGGCTGGGCACGAGCATGGGGCTAGAGAAGGCCAAGTCCCTGCTCGAGGTCAAGGACGGTGAGACCTTCCTCGACGTGATCGTGCAGCAGACGCT
This sequence comes from Thermoleophilaceae bacterium, assembly GCA_013812005.1. Lineage (GTDB taxonomy): Bacteria > Actinomycetota > Thermoleophilia > Solirubrobacterales > Thermoleophilaceae > JAAYBF01. The sequence continues at coordinate 7,543 of JACCUE010000246.1, read as the reverse complement.
CGAGCTGCGGCGCCGAGAGAGCGCCCGGCTGCCGCTCGTGCTCATGAACTCCCCACACACCCGCGACGACTCCCTGGCGGCGCTCGCGCGCTACGAGGACCTTCCCGTCGACGTGGCGCCCGACTTCCTGCAGAACCGAATCCCCAAGATCCGCGCCGACGACCTGCAGCCTGCGAGCTGGCCGGCCGACCCGAGCCTCGAATGGTGCCCGCCCGGCCATGGCGACGTGTACTGCGCCCTGGCCACATCCGGGATGCTCGACGAGCTGCTGGACCGCGGCTACGCCTATCTGTTCATCTCCAACTCCGACAACCTGGGCGCCGTGCTCGAGCCGCGCATCCTGGTCTGGATGGCCGCCGAGCAGATCCCCTTCGTGTCCGAGCAGTGCCGGCGCACGGAGGCCGACCGCAAGGGCGGCCACCTCGCCCGCAGCGGCGACGGCCGCCTGGTGCTGCGCGAGACGGCGCAGACGAGTGACGAGGACAAGGACGCGTTCGAGGACATCGAACGCCACCGCTTCTTCAACACGAACAACCTGTGGGTCGACATCGCTGTGCTCAAGGAGCTGCTGGAGCGCCGCGAAGGGGTGCTCGGCCTGCCGATGATCCGCAACAGCAAGACGGTCGATCCGGCCGACTCCTCGTCGCCCGCCGTCTATCAGCTCGAGACGGCGATGGGCGCCGCGGTCGGGCTATTCGAGGGATCTCGGGCGGTGCTCGTGCCCCGCAGCCGGTTCACTCCGGTCAAGACCACGGACGACCTGCTCGGGTTGCGCAGCGACGCCTACGTGATCGACGAGCACCGGAGGGTGGTGGTCTCGCCCGAGCGCACCCGCGGACCGCTATTGGTCGACCTCGATCCGGACTCCTACAAGCTGCTGCCCGACTTCGAGGAGCGTTTCCCGCAGGGCCCTCCCTCCCTGGTCGAGTGCGACCGCTTCACCGTCCGGGGCGACGTGGAGTTCGGTCGCGACGTCGTGGCTCGTGGGCGGGTGGAGATCGACCGCGCGGGGGAGGGCCGCACGCATATCGAGGACGGCGCGGTGCTCGAGGGCTGATCGGTGTCCGCCGCCCGAGTCCGGGCGTTCGCTCCCGGGCGGGTGAACCTGATCGGCGAGCACACCGACTACAACGACGGCCTCAGCCTGCCCTTCGCGATCGTTGAGGGAGTCACGGTGGATGCGATGCTGCGGCCGGGCCGAGAGGTTGTCGGTGGTGGTCCGAGCCCACTCGTCTCGGCCGTCGTGGAGGAGCTGCGCGCGGCGGGCCAGGAGGTGCCCGGCGCCGAGATCGGGATCTCCTCGAACCTGGCGGAAGGGGAAGGGCTGGCCTCGTCGGCGGCGTTGGCGGTGGCGGTCGCCCTCGCCCTGCTCGGGCTTGCGGGCGAGCGCGCCGAGCGGGTGGAGCGGGTGGAGCTGGTGCGGCTGTGTCAACGGGCGGAGCACCGTGCGCTCGGCACCCGTTCGGGGCTGCTCGATCAGCTGGCGTCCCTGTGCGGGTCGGAGGGGCACGCCGCGCGGATCGACTTCCGCTCACTGGAGGTCGACCCCGTCCCGCTCGGGTTGCTCGGATGGCGGCTCGGCGTGGCGTCCTCAGGCGAACGGCGTGAGCTTGCAGCATCGGGATACAACGAGCGCCGGGCGGAGTGCGAGCGGGCGGCCGAGATGCTGGGCGTGGGCTCCCTGCGTCTTGCCGACGGCTCGGACATCGACCGCCTGCCGGACCCCCTCAACCGCCGGCTCGCTCACGTGCTCTCCGAGAACGACCGCGTGGAGAAGGCGGTCACGGCGTTGAGAGAGGAGGACCTTGCGGGCCTCGGTCGGCTGCTCGATGCCTCACATGCCTCGCTACGCGATCTCTACGACGCCTCAACGCCCGCGGTGGAGCGCACCGTCGACCGGCTCCGCGAGGCCGGCGCGGCGGGGGCGCGGATGATGGGCGGCGGCTTCGGCGGCAGCGTGCTCGCCCTCTTCGGACCGGATGTCGACTTGCCCCGGGGCGTGCGAGCGGTGGCGCCCGCCGCGGGTGCGCACGTGCTCGCCAGCTAGCCGGCCGGCGCGCAGGTTTGGTCGAGGTTCTGCATGCTGGTCATGCAGAACCTCGCTCAACCGCCGGCCGGCTCGAATGGAGCCGGGAGGAGCTCGCCGCTCGCCTCCATCGGCCGGGTCGCGGACATGGCCGGGGCGCCGCCGCAATGCCGCCAGCGCCAGGCCCGCAGCCAGCAGCGCCGCGGCCGCCCCGAGCAGGAGCCCGGCGCGTGGACCTGCCGTCTGGGCCAGCCATCCCGCCAGCGGCGCACCAATCGGGGTCGCGCCGAGGAACACCACCGAGTAGAGCGCCATCACGCGGCCGCGCATCGCGGGCTCCACCTCCAGCTGGAGCGTGGAGTTCACCCCGGCGGCGAAGGTCACGCTGGCCGCGCCCACCAGCACCAGCGCCGCGACGGCGAGCGGGAGGGTGGGGGCTGCCGCGGCGAGCAGGGTGAACGTGCCGAAGGCGGCGCTCGACCCGATCAGCATGGCCGGCGAAGCCCGTCCGCGCGCTCCCGCCACGAGGGCGCCCACCACCGAGCCGCCGCCCATGGCGCACACGAGCGCGGCGTAGGACTCAGGGCCGCCGTCGAAGGTGAACCGCGCGAGCAGGGGCAGGAGCACCTGGAAGTTGAACGCCAGCGTGCTCACCAGGGCCATCATCGCCAGGGGGATGGCCAGCGCCGGCGTGGCGGCCACGTAGCGCAGCGCGGCGCGTAGCGCCCCGGCCTCTCGGCCCACGGGATGAGGTCTCACCAGCTGGCCGGGATCCATCCGCCGCAGCGCCATGACCATCACGGGGAAGGTGAGGGCGTTGAGCAGAAAGCAGACCTCGACGCCAACCGTGGCGATCAGGACGCCCGCGATGGCCGGACCGACCATCCGCGCGGAGTGCACGATCACGCTGTTCAGGCTCACCGCGTTGACTACGCGCTCGGGCCCCACCATCTCGATCACGAAGCTCTGGCGCGTCGGGTTGTCGACGGCGTTCACCGCCCCGCGCGCGAACACGAGCGCGAACACCATCCACGGCTCGACCGCCCCGCTCGCCGCCAGCGCCCAGAGCGCCACGGCGGGCACCACCATCGCCACCTGGGTCACCATCAGCAGGCGGCGCTTGTCGAAGCGGTCGGCCAGCAGCCCGCCGAAGGCCCCGAAGAGCAGGATCGGGGCGAACTGCAGCGCCGTGGTCACACCCACCGCGAGGCCGCTGTGGGTGAGGGTGAGGATCAGCCATGTCTCGGCCACGATCTGGATCCAGTTGCCGCTGAGCGACACGATCTGACCGGCGAAGTAGCGCCGGTAGTTGGGAACGCCGAGGGAGAGGAAGAGCCTGCGAGAAAGCCGGCTTCCCTGCCGAATCTCTCCTGGGCCGCGAAGCGCGGCGGTCACGCGCGGCCGTCCTCGAGCATGCGCTCGAGCACGTCGGCCGCGCGCTCCAGAGCGGCCAGGTCTTCCTCGGGCAGGTCACCCAGGCGTCGCGCCAGGTAGGCGTTCTTGCGCGTGCGCAGCTCGCGCAGCAGGGCGAGGCCCTCGGGCGTGGCACTGAGGAGGGTCACGCGCCCGTCGGTGGGATCGCCTGTGCGGGCCACCAGGCCCTCGGCCTTCAGGCGCGCGGCGATGCGCGTGGCGGTGGGGCGCTGGATGCGCTCGCAGTCGGCCAGCTCACTCGGCGTCAGCGGGCCGTGGCGCTCGACGGTGGCCAATGCGGCGGTCAGCGAGGGGCTCAAGCCGGTGCCCGCCTCTTGGCGCAGCCGCCGGGCCGTGCGCGTGACGGCCAGGCGCAGGCGCGCGGCGAGATCGGCGTGGGAGGAGGAAGTGCTCGACGTATTCATTAGCTTAGGTAATTACCGTAGCAAAGCAACCTCCCAGTGTTCGCGGGGCTGTCCGTGTCGCGCTACCGCCGCGTCGTCGGTCGCTAGCTCAGCCGTCGGCTGCAAAGCTTCCGGCGTGGACCTGGTGCCCACGCTGATCAGCTCCGGATGGGCCTCGGGGGTGAACGCCTACCTGACGGTGGCGCTGCTGTCGCTGCTTGGTCGCGCGGGGTGGGGCGAGGTGCCCGGGTCGCTGCAGTCCGATGGCGTGCTGATCGCTGCGCTCGGCCTGTTCGCGATCGAGTTCGTGGCCGACAAGATCCCCTATGTCGACAATCTCTGGGACGCCGTGCACACGGCCGTGCGTCCCGCCATCGCCTCCACCCTGGGCGTGGTCCTCGCGGGCGACTCCGGCTCGACGGGGCTCGAGGAGGCGCTGTCGGGGGGCGGCTCCGGCGCGATGGCTCTCGCCAGCCACGCGGTCAAGGCAGGCGTGCGGCTGGGGGTGAACACCTCTCCTGAGCCCTTCTCGAACATCCTCGTGAGCCTGACCGAGGACGGACTGGTGGCCGGCGTGGTGCTCTTGGCGCTCGATCACCCGGTGCCCGCAGCTGTGATCACGGTGGTGCTGCTGGTGGCCGGGGCGGCGCTGGCGGTCTTTTTCATCAAACGGATCCGGCACACGTTGCGGGTCCTGCAGCGGCGGCTGCGCAGGCCCCCGCCGCGCCCCGGTTAGTGCACCTAGGATCAACCGATGGTCCAAGAAGAGCCGATGGAGTATCTGGAGCGGCCACCGGCCTCGGGCCCGGACGGGCTGCTCGTGCTTCACCACGGCCGCGGATCGGACGAGCAGGACCTGCACGAACTGGCCGATGTGCTCGATCCCCACCAGCGCCTGCACGTGGTCACGCCGCGCGCGCCGCTCACCCTGCCAGGGTCTCCCGGCTACCACTGGTACATGGTGGCGCGCGTGGGCTATCCCGACCCGGACACCTTCCGGGCCGCCTACCGCGGACTGGCTTCGTTTCACGACGGGCTGTGGGCGCGCACGGGCATCGGTCCCGAGCGCACGGTGCTCGGCGGGTTCTCGATGGGCTCGGTGATGAGCTACGCGCTCGGGCTGGGTCCGGACCGGCCGGCCCCGGGGGGCGTCCTCGCCTTCTCGGGGTTCGTGCCGACGGTCGAGGGCTGGGAGTCAGACCTGCCCGGGCGCCCCGGCCTGCGGGCGTTCGTGGCCCACGGGCGCCGCGACCAGATCATGGCCGTGGACTTCGCCCGCAAGGCCAAGGCTCTCCTGGAGGCCGGGGGCATCGAGGTCGACTACCACGAGTCCGAGGCCGCGCACCACATCGACCCCGAGCACGTGCGGGCGGCCGTCGAGTGGCTGCGCGGGGTTCTTGCAGGATCCGATCCATCCTGAGGTCGCAGGATGACCCCAAAGTGGATCGCCTCCGCTCGTAGCCCGGCAGCCCTACCCAGCGTCGTTTACGCCGGAGCAACGCGCAGGCCGCCGTCGGCATCAACCGACACCGCGCGGCGCCCCTCGATCAGCTCGCGAAGCTCGTCGCCGACCAGCTCGCGGCGCCAGCCGTCAAGAGCGCGCACGCTGGAGCGGTCGGTGCCCCGGCGTACCGCGCCCACCAGCGCCGACAGCTCGGACTGGGTGGCGATCAGCTCGGGGGCCACGCCGCTCTCCATCGACCGGTGGCGCACCACCGCCTGCGCCAGCGAGACCAGCGGTGCCTCGGTGGGGTCGCGCCGCGGGGCGGGGGGCGCGGCGGGTGGCGGCGTATCGTCGCGGCTGGCCTTGATCTCCTCGATCACCTCGGCGCCGCGGCGGTGCAGCGTCTGCTGGGGAAGCCCGCGAATGGACTCGAGTGCGGCTCGGTCGCGCGGGCGGCGGCGGGCCAGTTCGACCAGGGCCTGGTCGGGCACGATGTATGAAGGCGGGCGGTCGGCCTCCCGCGCGAGGCGCTCGCGCCACTCGCACAGGCGCCAAGCGGCGGCCCGCTGGCCGGCGTCCAGGCGCGCCAGCTTGGGCAGGCGTTCGTAGGCTCGCTCCGGGCTGCGCTCGTCGCGCGAGGCCTGCACCAGGAGGCTTTCCTCGCGCGCCCACTCCAGCCGCCCCTCCTCGGCCAGCCGGCTCTCCAGCTCCGCTCCCAGGGTCAGCAGCAGGCGGGCGTCGTCGGCGGCGTAGGAGATCTGCTTCTCGGTCAGGGGTCGCTTGTCCCAGCGCGTGAAGCCTTCGCCGCCCTTGAGCTTTATCCCCAGCGCGTTGCGCACCAGCGACTCGTAGCCCTCCTGATTGCCGAATCCGAGGAACCCCGCCGCCACCTGGGTGTCGAACAAGTTGGTGATGTCGGTGTCCCAGGTGCGCCGGAGGATCGCCACGTCCTGGCGACCGGCGTGCATGATCACAGCGACCGCCGGGTCGGCCAGCACGCGCGCGAGCGGGGCGGGGTCGAGCACCACGGTGGCGTCGAGCGGGTCCAGCACTTCGGTGCGCACGCCCTCCGGACCGTCGGCGTCGGGCACGGCCACCTGCACGAGGCAGAGCTGGGCCTGATACCGCCGCTCGGACACGAACTCCGTGTCGATCGCCAGACGACCATGCTCGGACGCCCGCTCGGCGATCAACTCGGTCACACGGCGAATGTATAGGCATCAAAGAGGGACACCCCCTTTGCAACCCCCGGCCGCGCTAGCTTGGGAATCGAGTGAAGCTGCCGGTCGCCCACGAGACCTGGTTCGTCCCCGACCCCGAGAGCTTCGGGCTCGACTGGGCGTTCGCGGGGCAGACGGCGACCCTTGCCCTGCTCGCCGCCGCCGTCGCGGTCACGCTTGGGGTGCGGGTCCTGGCGCGCTGGTTCGGAGGAGTGGACATCCCCTTCCTTGCCCGCCTGGCACCCTGGATGCCTTTCGCGATGCGGATGCACCTGGCCGTCTCGCTGCTCGGCCTGCTGTCGCTGGGCTTCTACCTGTCGCCGGCGATGGACCTCCACGCAAACCTCCCCGGCGTCCTGCTCGGCGCTGTGATGGTGATCGTGGCCTTCGGCATGGTCACTGGCTGGCACGCCCGCGCGGCGGCGGCCCTGCTCGTGCTGGCCGGGCCGATCGGAGTGCTCGAGTTCGGCTTCTCCGCGGTGATCCAGCGTGTGGACATGCTGGGCCCGGCTCTGTTCGTGCTGCTGGCCGGTCCAGGCCGATGGTCGGCCGACCACGAGCGGGGCGCCGAGGTCGAGCCCGACGGCGCCGCTCTCGAGCACGCTGTGTGGGCGCTGCGGATCGCGGTGGGCGGGGCCCTTGTGGTGGTGGCGTTCGCGGAGAAGCTGGCCAACCCCGAGCTGGCCCTCGCGTTCCTCGAGCAGCAGCCGAGCTTCAACGTCGCGCGCGATGTCGGCCTTGAGATCACCAGCCTCCAGTTCATCCGCCTCGCGGGGGCGATCGAAGTGCTGTTCGGGCTGCTGCTGATCAGCGGCGCGCTGCCGCAGGCTGTGGTCGTGATCGCCGGCATCCCCTTCAACGCCACCCTGTACTTCCTCGGTGAGGTCGAGCTGATGGGCCACCTGCCGATCTACGGGACGATGCTGGTGCTGCTGGTGCTCGGGTCCGACCCGCGGCTGCGTCAGCGCGTGTCGAGGCTGGCCCCGGGCCGGCCGACCTTCACGCCGAGCCCGGCTCGGGCGGCACCGGCGTGAGC
>JACCUE010000117.1 GCA_013812005.1 Thermoleophilaceae bacterium | reverse complement strand
GTCGGGTGCGGCGTCCGCCGGGCGGCGGCCGGGCTCGGGCGGCGGGGGGCGCGGTCGCCCCCGGGGCTCGGGCAAGCGCGCCCGCCAGGCCCAGGAGCTGGTCGGTGCCCAACCCGGCATCACAATCCCCGAGCTGGCCGACGCGATGGGCATCCAGGCCAACTATCTCTACAGGGTGATGCCCGCGCTGCAAGCGGAGGGCAAGATCCGCAAGGAGGGCAAGGGCTGGCACCCGGCCGCCGACTGGCAGCCCTCCTAGATCAGGCCCAGCCTCTGGACGGCGTCCCGCTCCTCGATCAGCTCTGCCACCGTGGCGTCGATCTTCTCGCGCGAGAAGTCATCGAGGTCGAGGCCCTCGACGATCTCGCACTCGCCGCCCGAGCAGGTCACGGGAAAGCTGGAGATGATGCCCTCCGCCACCCCATAGCTGCCGTCGGACACAACGGCCATCGACACCCAATCGCCTTCCGGGGTGCCGTTCACCCAGTCGTGCACGTGGTCGATCACCGCGGTCGCCGCCGACGCCGCGCTGGAGGCGCCCCGGGCCTCGATGATCGCCGCGCCGCGCTTGCCCACGGTGGGAATGAAGTCGTTCTCCAGCCAGTCCTTGTCCCGGCCCACGGCCTCCCAGGCGCTGTCACCGGAGACCTTGGCGTTGAACACGTCGGGGTACATCGTTGGCGAGTGGTTGCCCCACACGGCGAGATTGGTCACCTCGCCCACTGGTGCGCCGGCCTTCTTCGCCAGCTGGGTCATGGCCCGGTTCTGGTCGAGGCGGGTCATGGCGGTGAAGCGCTCGCGTGGCACCCCGTCAGCGTTCGACGCCGCGATCAGAGCGTTGGTGTTGGCCGGGTTGCCCACCACGAGCACCTTCACATCGTCGGCGGCCCCCGCGGCGATGGCCTCCCCCTGCGGCTTGAAGATGGCGCCGTTGGCCTCGATCAGGTCGGCCCGCTCCATGCCCTTGCTGCGCGGCCGCGCCCCCACCAGCAGCGCGATGTCGGTGCCTTCGAAGGCCTGGCCCGGGTCGTCGAAGATGTCGATGCCCGCGAGCAGAGGGAATGCGGAGTCGTCGAGCTCCATCGCCGTACCCTCGGCGGCCTTCAGAGCGTCAGGGATCTCCAGCAGGCCGAGATGCACCGGCGTGTCGGAGCCCAGCAGCTGACCGCTGGCAATGCGAAACAGCAGGGCATAGCCGATCTGGCCGGCGGCGCCGGTCACGGTTACTCGTACGGGGGATTCAGGCATGGGCGATGGTCTCCTCAGTTGCGGTCCGCAGGTTCTCGTCGATCGAAGCCAGGAACTCCTGGGTGGTCTCGTAGGCCTGGTCGGGGCCGATCAGCTGGGCGAGGTCCTTGGTCATCTTTCCGCTCTCGACCGTGTCCACGCACACCCGCTCGAGCGTCTCGGCGAACTCGGTGACTTCGGGAGTCTCGTCCATCCGCCCGCGCGCGGAAAGCGCCCGGGTCCAGGCGAAGATCGAAGCGATCGGGTTGGTGGAGGTCTCTTGGCCCTGCTGGTGCAAGCGAAAGTGGCGGGTGACCGTGCCGTGCGCCGCCTCGGCCTCGACGGTCTGGCCGTCGGGGGCCATCAGAACGCTGGTCATCAGGCCCAGCGAGCCGAAGCCCTGCGCCACCGTGTCCGACTGCACATCACCGTCGTAGTTCTTGCAGGCCCACACGTAACCGCCCTCCCATTTCAGCGCCGCGGCCACCATGTCGTCGATCAGCCGGTGCTCGTAGGTGAGCCCCGCCGCCTCGAAGTCCCTCTTGAAGTCGGCGTCGAAGACCTCCTGGAACAGATCCTTGAAGCGCCCGTCGTAGCGCTTGAGGATCGTGTTCTTGGTGGACATGTAGACCGGGAAGCCGCGGTCGAGGCCATACCGCAGCGAGGCGCGCGCGAAGTCGCGGATCGACTCGTCGAGGTTGTACATCGCGAGCGCGACCCCGGCGCCGGGAAAGTCGAAGACGTCCACCTCGATCGGCTCGCCGCCGTCCTCGGGTGAGAAGTTGAGCGTGAGCTTGCCCGGGCCCGGCACCACGATGTCCTCGGCCCGGTACTGATCCCCGAAGGCGTGACGGCCGATGATGATCGGCCTGGTCCAGCCGGGCACGAGCCGCGGCACGTTGGACATCACGATCGGCTCGCGGAAGATCACACCGCCGAGGATGTTGCGAATCGTGCCGTTGGGCGACCGGTACATCTCCTTGAGGCCGAACTCCTCCACACGGGCCTCGTCGGGTGTGATGGTGGCGCACTTCACGCCGACGCCGTGCTCTTTGATGGCGTTGGCCGCGTCGACGGTGATCCGGTCTCCGGTGGCGTCCCGGCTCTCGATTCCGAGATCGAAGTACTTCAGGTCGACGTCGAGGTAGGGAAGGATCAGCTTCTCCTTGATGAACGCCCAGATGACACGGGTCATCTCGTCGCCGTCCAGCTCGACAATGGGGTTCTTCACCTCGATCTTGTCCACTGCGCGGCTCCTTCGCTTCGCGGGACGCCGGGACACTAGAGCACCCTCCCGCACCGGCCTGCCACGATGCCACGGGTGTTCGGTGGCGGCTCCATTCAACTTGCGCGCATATCCGGCATCCGGATAGGCGTGGAGCCCAGCTGGTTCTTCGTCCTCTTCCTCATCATCTACCTGCTGACCGGCTATTACGGGGACCGGTTCGCCGACGGGACGGCCTTCACGCTGGCGGTGGTCTCGGCGCTGCTCTTCTTCCTCTCCCTGCTGCTCCACGAGCTGGGGCACGCGGTGGTCGCGCGCCGCAACAACATCGGCATCATCGGCATCGATCTGTGGATGCTCGGCGGCGTGGCCAAGATGCAACGCGACACCGACTCCCCCGGCGTGGAGTTCCGCGTGGCGGCGGCGGGCCCGCTGGTCACCCTCCTGATCGCGGTCGCGTGCTTCGCCACCGGCACGGCGATCGCCGGCGCCGGCGGGGCGATGGACTCCGCGCGCTTCGACTCCGCGGGGGGCGACGAGGTGCTCGCCGTGCTCGGCTACCTCACCTTCATCAACGGGCTGCTGCTGGTGTTCAACCTCATCCCCGCCTTTCCGCTCGACGGGGGACGGATAGCCCGGGCGGCGATCTGGTGGCGCACCGGAGACCGGGTGCAAGCCACTCGGTTGGCCGCGAGAGTGGCGCGCGGGTTCTCCTTCCTGATGATGGCCGGCGGACTGTTCCTCCTGGTGGACGGGGACGTGCTCAACGGCGTGTGGCTCATCTTCGTCGGGCTCTTCCTCGGCCAGGCCGCCAAGCAGGCCGACGCCCAGACGGCGCTCACGAGCCGCATCGAAGGCCTGACGGTGGCCGACGTGATGGACGCCGAGCCGGTGGTGGTGCCGGCCACCCTGTCCCTCGAACGGGCCTGGGACGAGTTCTTCCTGCGCTACGGCCACCCCTGGTTCCCGGTCGTGGACCCCGACGGTCGCTTCTCCGGCCTGATCGCCCGCGAGGCGGTCGAGGGCGTACCCGAGGCCGACCGCCCCGGGCGCGCCGTGGCCTCGGTGATGGCGGTCGACACCGACGGCGCAAGCGGTCTGCGCGTGGGCACCGAGGAGCCCCTGGAGGCGCTGCTGGCTCTGGAGGGCCTACAGCGGCTGGGGGCGATCATCGCCGTGGACACCGAGGGCCGGTTGCGCGGCGTGGTCACCGTCGACCAGGTGGGGCGCGCCCTGAACGGCGCGGAGAGGCCCCCGGTCTCCAGTTCCCAGGCGTAGGCTGGGGTGTTTGGGCAAACCGCTTGCACCGCGTGCAAATGGTTTTGCCCCGGGAGCAAGTCCGACGACCAGACCCCCCAGCCTGTCGGCAGGCCTACGTGAGCGCGGGACAGCTCTCGTGGGCCGTCCGGAAACGCCGCCCGTAACCTAAGGGGCGACTGACGTCGAATAGGATGCCCGCCGCGCCTTTGTGGAGGCGCGCAGCCCGATCGCCGATCGGGTGAGCACCGGAACCAGTGAAGGAGCGCAGCCCGATCGCCGATCGGGTGAGCACCGTAACCAGACAATGCCCCACCACGACGTCCTCGTCATAGGAGCCGGCCTCGCCGGCCAGCGCGCCGCCCTCGCCGCGGCCGAGACCGGCGCGTCCGTCGGGGTGATCTCGAAGGTCCATCCGGTGCGCTCGCATTCCAACGCCGCCGCGGGCGGGATCAACGCCGCTCTGAACCCAGAGGACTCCTGGGAGTCGCACGCCTTCGACACCGTGAAGGGGTCCGACTACCTGGGCGATCAGGACGCGATCGAGGTGATGTGCCGTGAGGCCCCCGACGAGGTCCTGAGACTGGAGCACCTGGGCGTCACCTTCCACCGCGACGACGAGGGCAAGCTCGGGACCCGGGCGTTCGGCGGCGCCTCCGCCGCCCGCACGTACTACGTGGCCGACATCACCGGCCAGGCGTTGCTGCACGTGCTCTACGAGCAGCTGATGAAGCATGACGAGGTGACCCGTTACGAGGAGTGGTTCACCACCGCTCTCGTCCGCGACGACTCGGGCCGGATCGCCGGCGCGGTCACCCGCAACATTCGCGACGGCTCACTCGAGTTGTTCATCTCCAAGGCGGTGATCCTGGCCACCGGCGGCAACGGCCAGATCTTCAACCCCACCACCAACGCCCTGATCTGCACGGGCGACGGCATCTCGATGGCCTACCGCGCCGGCGCCCCGCTGATGGACATGGAGATGGTCCAGTACCACCCCACCACGCTCGCCGGCATCGGCCTGCTGATCACCGAGGGCGCCCGCGGCGAGGGCGCGCACCTCCTCAACGCCGAGGGCGATCGCTTCATGGAGAACTACGCGCCGAACAAGATGGAGCTGGCCTCGCGCGACGTGGTCTCCCGCGCAGAGCAGACCGAGATCGAGGAGGGCA
>JACCUE010000109.1 GCA_013812005.1 Thermoleophilaceae bacterium | reverse complement strand
TGCACGCTGGTGTTGCCGAGCTTGTCGTGGCCCTCGCGCCGCTCCACGATGGAGCCGGCCACGAGGTCGATACCCAGCTCGCGGGCCAGCTCACAGGCCCAGCCGATGGTCCGTCCGTCGAGCGGCTCTGCACCCGCCACGTAGTGCTGGTGGGTGCCGAGCACATTGAACTTCTCGGGGAGCACCACCAGCTCCGCTCCATCGGCCGCGGCGGCGCGCACCAGCCGCTCTGCCGTGGCGAGGTTGCGGCCCTTGTCTTCGGTTGAGTTGAGCTGTACTGCCGCTGCGCGCATCAGATCCCCCCGCTGCGCCAGATTGACTGGTCAGTCAAAGACTACTGAGGCAGCGGAGGTCAGCTCGACTCCTTCTTCTCCTTCTTCTCCAGCTTGGAGGTGTCCCGCGGCTCGAGGAACGGCTCATCGAGCGGGGCTCGCTCGCCGGCCTCCCGCTGCTGGCTGCGCTGCAGCTCGGCGTTGAACTCGGCGCCGAACAGGATCGCGATGTTGGTGATCCACAGCCACACGAGGAAGGCGATCACGCCGCCTAGGGAGCCATAGGTCTTGTTGTAGGAGGCGAACTGGCTCACATAGAGAGCGAACAGCAGCGACGCGATGATCCAGATCACCAGCGCGACGATGCCGCCCGGGCTCACGAACTTGAAGCCCGGCTGCTTCACGTTGGGTGCCGCCCAGTAGAGGAAGGCGAACATGAACGAGACCGCCAGCAGGATCACCGGGATCTTGGCGATGTCCCAGATCAGGACCGCGCTATCGCCGGCGCCCACCACCTTGCCGACCTCCTGGGCAAGCGGACCCGACACGGTCACGGCCACCGCGATCACGAGCAGCAGGACGATGAGCACGAGCACGATGCCGATCTGCTGGGGCTTGAGCTTCCAGACCGGCCGTCCCTCCTCCACGTCGTAGATCGCATTCGACGCGCGCGTGAAGGCGCCTACGTAGCTCGACGCGGAGTTGAGCGCGAGCACCAGGCCGACGACGAAAGCGATTCCGGCGGCGCCCTTGCTACTGGCCAGCCCCTCGATTGCGCCGGTGAGGATCTCCTTGGCCGGCCCCGGGGCGACCTTGCCGACGTTCTCGAGCAGGGGATCGGTGGCCGAGGAGCCCACCAGCCCGACGATGGAGACCAGCGCGATGATCGCCGGGAACAGCGCGAGCACCCCGTAGTAGGTGAGCGCCGCCGCCCAGTCGGTGATGTTGTCGGCCGAGAACTCCTTGAAGGTGCGCTTCAGCGTGTCCTTCTTCGACGTGCCGCCGAGATCGCCCGGCCTGTCGGGCCCACTGCCGTCCGGCGCTCCGCGATCATCCCGCTTGGCCTGAACGGTCTCCCGGTCGTCTCGATGGTCGAGAGCCAAGTCAGTCGCCCGGCCAGACGCCGGTGAGCCGCTCGAAGCTCTGAGCTCCCTTGCGGTGGATCACGGCCTTGACGAGCGCGAAGATCGCTCCCTGGAGCGCCGCCGCGGGCAGGATCTCCTTCCAGCCGTACTCGCTCTCCTTGGCTGAGGGAGCATCCTCCTCGTCGGCCACCAGCTTCCAGATCTGCTTGAAGATCTGGCCGCCGATGAGGCCACCGATCACCCCGAAGGCGACGCCGAACGGCGTGTAGAGCGCCTTCATGGCTAGCGCCTCCTTCTCCGGAGAAGGATGAGCAGAAGGAGCGCTACGACCCCGCCCACCGCGAACGGAGCGGGGTTCTGCTTGGCCTGCTCGCTCACCTCACCGAGCTTGGCCTCGGCCCGGGCCTGCTGGTCGCGAACCGCGTCCTTGCCCTCCTCGACCTTCTCCTTGGCCTGGGCCTTCACGTCGGCCTTGGCGGCCAGCGCCTCCACGGTGTCGCCCAGGTCCTCCCGGGCGTCGGCGATCTCGCCACGCAGCTGATCGGGATCGACGGGCTCCTCGGGCTTGTCCTGCTGCTCGAGCGCCTCGGCCTCCTGCTCGGCGCGCTTCTCCTCGGCCTGGTGCTCGGCGGCCTGCTCGTTCAGCTGCTTCTCGCGGCGGCCCTTCGCCTTGGTGGCCGTGTCCTGCCTCTCCGCCGAGGTGGCGTCCGCATCTCCGGCGCCTGCCGTTTCATCATCCGTAGCCTTGCTCATCGACCCGCCTTTCCCTTCACCGTGTCCACGTCTCGCTTGGTGCTCTGAATCGCCTGCTCGGGCTGGGGCGGCACGGCCTGCTGGACCTGCTTCTTGCCCATGAGCGCTGCAACCCCGCCGGCGGCGAGCAACACCACGGCCACGATCAACGCCGACAGCCACGGTTCGATTGCGGTGGCCAGCAGCAGGATCACGGCCGCGATCAGCGCGCCGACCCCGTACAGCGCCACCACGCCCGCTCCGCCGAACAGCCCCGCGCCGATGCCGGCGCGCTTGCCCTTCTCGGTCATCTCCAGCTGGGCGAGTTGCAGCTCCTTGCGCACGAGCGTCGAGGTCTGCTCGGAGAGCTGTTTGACCAGATCGCCTATCTGTTGATCGTTACGAGAGCTGCCTTCCACTTGTCGCTCCAATCGTCGTCGTCACCCGGGAGAGCGGTACGCCCACCCCGGTGCGGTCAGGCACGGTGGGTGCCCGGAAACCGCGCGTCTCAACCCTTTCGTCGCGGACCGCCACGGCTTCAGACGGCAGACCGGGCCTGAGCCCCGTCTGTGTAGGAGGCCCCGCCCGCATCAGAGGCCGCGCCTCCATCGCCTGAGTCGGTCCCGGTGAAAGGGGCGAGAGCCGTTGCGCGGAGGTTCTCGTTGAGGGCGAGCGCGGTGCCTGCCCCGGCCACCGCGACCACGGCGATGACAGGACCCTTCCTGCTCTTCGGCTTCGTCCGGGTTCTGCCGGCGACCTTGAGAGCCTCGCGGAGAGATGACAGCGCCTTACCTGTCTCCTTTCGCGCCTTGCGGTCCTCAAACAGCGCTCCGATGTCCGGGCGTCCCCGCCAGTCCGCGGTACGGGCGTACGCCTTCCTCGCGGAGGTGTAGGCCCCCCGAAGGTCCTTGCGGGCCTGCTGGTTGCCCACCAGCGCCTGCCCATACAGGACCGCTGTACCGGCCGGGGTGCGAATCGCGCGCCGCCTGCCGAGCCTGAAAGCGCCCTTGGCGAGTTTGCCCTTCGCAGGAGCGGCTCTGAAGAACTTGAAGCCTGCCTTGGCGGCTGTGCGCTTCGCTGCCATGTCTAGCGATCCTCTCGTAGGTTCCTCAACCGGACGATCCTCAATCGAGGTCAGTACCCAATGTGCCGGCGGGCTAACAAAGTCGGCGGGTCAGGACAACCGGTCCGGGCGCGGCTGCGCTGCAGCGTTTGTAACTGCCGGGGCGTGGCGCCGGTCGTACCGGAGTGCCCTCGAAACGGCCCGACACCAGGTCGGAGCATCGTTACGTCTACGAGACCGCAGTCGCCTTCATCGCAACCCATCACGCCGACGCGCTTACCCTCGACGACGTCGCTCGCCACGCCATGACCTCCACCCGGCAGCTACAACGGGTTCTGCGAGACGAAGGGACAACCTTCCGGGGGCTGCTGTTGCGAGCGCGCATGGCTCAAGCGGTCAAGCTCCTACTGACCGGGAAGCCGATCGGCGAGACCGCCGAGGCTGTCGGCTATCAGGAGACCGCGCAGTTCTCCAGGGCTTTCCGGAGCTATTTCGGGTGCACTCCAAGCGCTTGCCGAACCGGGGGCCGCCTCGAGTGTTCGCAATCTGCGCGTGTCCCTGCGGTCCCAGCGACGTGAACGCCCCCGGGGCGCTAGCGTTGCGGCGCTCCGTGGATCCCGATCGAGTGCTGGTAGAGCAGACCCTCGCGGGAGACACGGCCGCGTTCGAGACCCTGGTGGAGCGCCACCGCGATGTGGTCTTCCGGGTTGCCGCCCGGGTCGTGGGCCGCCATGACGCGGAGGATGTGGCCCAGGATGCGTTCCTGCGTGCCTTCCACCGCCTGGCGAGCTTCCGCAGCGCCAGCCCATTCAGGGCATGGCTGCTGCAGATCACCCACAACACCGCTCTCAACGCTCTCGCGCGGCGGGTGCCCGAGCCGGTGGGTGGCGCGGCGGAGGCGCAGCCCCGAGATCGGACCCCGGTGCTCGAACGCCAACCCGCGGCAGCGCTGGAGGACAGCGAGCGCCGCGACCGCCTCGAGGTCAAGCTCGGAGAGCTGCGCAGCGAGCACCGCGTCGTGCTGGTGCTTCGAGACCTCGAGGGCCTCGCCTACGAGGAGATCGCGCAGGTCACCGACAGTCCCCTGGGGAGCGTCAAGGGGCGGCTGCACCGTGCGCGGGGAGAGTTGATCGAGCTTCTGCGCCGTAACACCTATGACTGGGACCTCCCGCGGTGAGCGACGAGCCCGGTGAGCCGACCCCGGAAGCCGAGCGCAGGCTCGCGGAGCATCTCGAGCTGCTTCGGGCGGACCGCCTGCAGCCCGGCGTCGCGCTGGCGCGCCGCGTCGTGCGCACCGCGCGGTGGCAGCGAGCGGTGCAAGCACCACTGCGCGTGGCGGGCATGATCGCCGGCTCGCTGTTGGACGGAATCCTGAGACTCATGGCCCCCGGACAAAGGAGACGCTGATGACCCCCCTCGCAGGGACGATCCTCGACCGCGCGGGGGAGTCACTCGGCGGCTTCCTGCCCCGGCTGGGGGGTGCGCTCCTGCTCCTGGTCGTAGGGCTGCTGCTGGCCCGGCTCCTGGGTCGCCTCGTGTCGCGCGCGCTCGAGGGCGCGGGGCTGGACGCTGTGGCCGAGCGCTTCAAGGCGAACGAGGTGATCGTGCGTGCCGGCCTCGGGGAGTCTCTCAGCCGCCTGGTGGGCACGGCAGTGCGGATCGGCCTGACCCTCGTGGTGATCTTTGCCGCGCTCTCGCTGCTGGGGCTGCAGTTCCTCAGCGAGTCGCTGAACTCGGCGATCCTCTTCTTGCCCAACCTGCTGGTGGCGGCCGCGCTGCTCCTCGTGGGTGTGGTGCTGGGAGCCTTGGCCCGCGAGCGGGTGGAGCGGCTTGCGTACCAGATGGACTTCCCGGTTCCGCTCGGCCGAGCAGCTCAGGTGACGGTGGTCGCGGTGTTCGCCATCACCGCGGCCGCGCAGGTGGCCGTGTCCACCGCGATCCTCATGGCTCTCGCAGGCATCCTGCTGGCCGCGGTGGCGGCCACGTTCACTCTCGCCTTCGGGCTGGGCGGCCAGGGAGTGGCGCGTGAGCTGAGCGCGGGCCGCTACCTGCGTTCTGCGTATGAGCAGGGGCAGACCATCAGCGTGGGCGACGTGCGTGGCGAGATCGTCTCGATCGAGACCGCCGCCACCGTGCTGCGGACCGGCGAAGGCGAAACGGTGCACGTGCCCAACGGCCTGCTCCTGACCTCGATCGTCACAGTTCACACCCCGGCGGCCGGAGGGACCTGAG
>JACCUE010000085.1 GCA_013812005.1 Thermoleophilaceae bacterium | reverse complement strand
CATCGTCGAGGGCCGCACTCCCCGCTCGGACGCCCAGAGCGGCCTGCGGGTGGTGCGCGTGCTCGAGCAGCTGCAGGCGTCGCTCGACGAAAGCCGCCGTGCTTCGGCCGTCTGACCGCGCTCCCGGGCTGCTGCTCGGGGAGGGCGTGCTGTTGCCGCGAACGGTCGAGCTGGGAGGCAACGTCGTGATCCACGAGGGCACGCAGCTGGGCGGCGAGGTCCAGATCCAGGACGGCGCGGTGATCGGCAAGCCGCTGGCGCTCGGGGCGCGCTCGACGGCACCGCGCGACGCCCTCGCCCCGGCTCGGATCGGAGCCGGGGCCAAGGTCTGCGCCGGCGCAGTGATCGTGGCCGGCGCCCGGATAGGCGACGACGCGGTGATCGGCGACCAGGCCCACGTGCGCGAGCGCGCGGTGGTCGGTGAGGGCAGCGTGGTCGGCCGGGGCTCGGCGGTCGACAACGACGTGACGATCGGCGCCCGCGTGCGGATCCAGACGGGGTGCTACATCACCGCCTACTCGACGATCGAGGACGACGTGTTCGTCGCTCCAGGGGTCACGCTGACCAACGACGACACCATGGGCCGCCACGGTCGGAGCTATCAGATGCGCGGCGCCACGCTGCGGCGCGCCTGTCGAGTCGGAGGAGGGGTCGTCCTGGTCCCGGGGGTGGAGGTGGGCGAGGAGGCGTTCGTGGCCGCGGGGGCCGTGGTGGTGCGCGACGTGCCGGCGCGCGCCGTGGTCATGGGAGTCCCCGCGCGCGAGGTGCGCCAGGTGGGCGACGAGGACCTGCTCGAGCATTTCCGATGATCCCCCGGCGGAGACGCAGATCCCCCAGCGTGCTCGCCGACCGCCGCACCGTGGGCCTCGGCGTGCTTGCCGTGGCCGCCACTGCCGGCGCAGTTGCCGTCGAGGTGAGCCGCGTGTGGCGCCGGGGCTCGGCTCCGATGCTCGCCGAGGCCGACGATCCCTTCGGCGCGGCAGCGGAAGCGGTCGTGGAGACCGCGGAGGTGGCGCGCACGGGCTACCGCGAGGCGTCGACAGGGGAGAACTCGATGTTCAACCTGCTCAGCGCCTTCGTGACCACCTTCGTGGTCGCCCGCTCGATCACCACGCTGCTGCGTCGCCGGCGCACCTTCGGTCCCTTCCGCAACCTGAAGGTGGGCCGGCGCCATATTCACCACTTCGTGCCCGGCATCACGATCGCGTTCGTCTCGGGGGCCGCGGCGATAGTCACCCGCGACGAGAACGTCGAGCGCTGGCTCGCCATCCCCTTCGGGGCGGGGATGGGGCTGACCATGGACGAGTCCGCTCTGCTGCTCGAGCTAGACGACGTCTACTGGTCGGAGGAGGGGGTGGTCAGCGTGCAGATCACGATGGCGGTGACCGCGCTGCTGGCCGCCATCGCGCTGGCCAGCCGCTTCCTGCGTCGCGGCGAGCAGATGGTGCTGGACTCCGACGACGGGTAGCCGTCGCGCGGCGCGTTGTTCACGATCCCCGGGCAACCCGTAGAGTGGCGCAATGAGCCCAGATTCCGAGCGCCCCGACAGCCCCGGCTTCGGCCCGGGATCACCCGGATACGGCCCGCAGTCGCCCGCGCCCGGCGGACCCCAATCTCCCGCGCCCGGTGGACCCCAATCTCCCGTCCCCGGCGAGCCTCGGCCACCGGTTCCGGGAGCTCCTCCGGCGTCGCCGCAGGCACCCGCTCCGCCACCCATGCCGCCCCCCGTGCCCGAGTCTCCGGCCTCGCCGGCCCCCGGTGGCTACGGCGGCCCGGTGCCGCCAGGTGGATGGCAGCAGCCGCTTCCGCGCTCGCCGCAGCTCGGTGCGCCCCCTCAGGGCCAGCTGGCCGGCTGGGGCGGGCGCCTCGGCGCCTACCTGATCGACTTCCTGATCATCTTCGTCCCGTTCATGATCATCTTCTTCGTCCTGATCGCCGGGGCGGTGGGGATCACGGGCACCGAGAACGAGGATGTGGCGTTGGGCGGGGTGATTCTCGCCGGCGTGCTGAGCGTCCTCGTGTTCGGGGCGCTCGCGCTGCTCTACGCACCGCTGCTGATGAGGCGGGAGGGCGAGCACAACGGCCAGACCTGGGGCAAGCAGGTGGTCGGCATCCGTGCCGTGCGCGACAA
>JACCUE010000084.1 GCA_013812005.1 Thermoleophilaceae bacterium | reverse complement strand
AGGCCCGAGCCGAGGTCCGGCTGGGCGACCACGAGCATCGCCGGCACGAGGGCCAGCAGCACGAGCCTGCTGGTGGTCTCGCGGTCTCCGAGCCGCCGGATGCGGTCGACCGCGAAGGCGGACAGCGTGAGGATCAGCAGCACCTTGCCGAGCTCGGAGGTCTGAAGTGAGAAGAAGCCGAGGTCGAGCGCGCGGCGCGATCCACATACCGCGGTGCCGAGGGCGAACACGAGCATGATCGCGGCCAGCATCCCGACATAGAGGCCGGCCCGCCACTCGCGAAAGCGCGAGTAGTCCACGCGGGAGAGGATGAACATGAAGATTAGGCCCACCCCCGCATACGCCGCCTGGCGAAAGAGGTAGAAGTTGGGATCGCCATCGATGTCGCCCTTGGTGGCCGAGGCGATCGTGTAGAGGCTGCACGCGAGCAGGCCGAGGATGGCGAGCACGAGCAGCGGATCCATGCGCACGAAGCGCGGGCCGACACCGTCGCGGAACGCCTTGACGGAGGTGCCGTAGGGGGAGGCTTGCATCAGAGCGCCACTTTAGTCCTGGGACGATCCCGCGGACGTGTCGCCCGCCTTGGCTCCGAAGAGCTCGGCGATGATGGCGCGAGCCGCCGGGGCGGCGGTCTCCGCGCCGAAGCCGCCCGCCTCGAACGTGGTGACCACCACGTACTTCGGATCGGGGTAGGGAGCCAGTGCCGCGTACCACGACTGGTCGGCACGGCCGCCGCCCTTCTCCGCGGTGCCGGTCTTGCCGGCGATCGGGATCGGGAAGCCGGCGAACACGTCGGTCGAGGTGCCGCCGGGCTCGCTGGCGGCGGCGCGCAGGCCGTCGAGGATCGCCTGGCGATGCGCCGGGTCGATGTCCAGCTTGCGAGCCCTGGGGGCCTCTAGCTCCTGCAGCGGGCGCCCCGAGGAGTCCTCGATCCGCTGGCCGAGGCGCGGCTGCACCACCCTGCCGCCGTTGGCCACCGTGGCGTAGGCCACGGCCAGCTGCATCGGGCTGGCCGCCAGGTCGCCCTGCCCCACCGACAGGTTCACGTTGTCGCCCACGCTCCACGGGCGGTCGAGGAACCCGCACTCGCCGAAGGAGATCTCCTCCGGCGTGGGCTTCTCCTCGGCCTTGCAGCGCGTGTACTCGGCAAATCCCTTGTCGCGATACTCGGGGGTGGGCACGAGACCCGGGAGGTCGTTGGGCAGGTCGATCCCCGTCGGGCGGCCCAAGCCGAGCTTCTTGGCCCAGTTCTGGATCAGCTTGGTGCCATTGGCCTCCTGCCCGAGCCGGTAGAAGAACACGTCGCTGGACACCGACAACGCCTGGCGCAGGGCCAGCGGGCCGTTGACCACTCCGCCCGCGTTCTCGAAGACGATGTCGCCCACCTGCAGCGACCCGCCGTCGTACTGCACCGTGTCCGGCGTGATCAGGCCTCCTTCAAGGGCGGCCGTCGCGGTGATCAGCTTGAAGGTCGAGCCGGTGGGATAGGCGCCCTGGATGGCGCGGTTGTTGAGAGGCTGGCCATTGTCCGGATCGGTCAGGCGGGCGTAGTCGGACTGCTTGACCCCCTTCGAGAACACGTTGGGGTCGAACGACGGCGAGCTGCCCAGGGCCAGCACCTCTCCGTTGTTCACGTTCATCACCGCGAAGGCGCCGGCCGCGCCGCCCAGGGCCTGCTGGCCCGCCCGCTGCACGTCGAGGTCGATGGACAGCTTGAGCTGGCGTCCCTGCTGCGGGCGCCGGTCGTTGAGGCCTCTGACCAGAGCGCCCTGCGCGTTCACCTGCACCCGGCTCGCGCCGTTGCGCCCGCGCAGGAAGCGGTCGTACTGGTACTCGATGCCGGCCTGGCCGATCCGGTCGCCCAACTCGACGCCGTTGTAGCGCTCGTCTGAGATTTGCTCCTCGTTGATCTCGCCCAGGTAGCCCACCAGCTGGGCGCCCACGTCGCGCTGGGGATAGGTGCGCAGGAACACCTGCTCGGGCTCCACGCCGGGAAAGTCCTCCTGGTTCTCGAACAGGTAGGCGACCACGTTCTGCGTCACATCCTGCTTGACGGTTGCCGGCGAGTAAGGCAGCTGGGAAAGCTGGCGCTCGACGGTCCGCTCGATGCTGTCGGGCTTCATGGTCAGCACCTCCCCGAGGCGCTCGTACACATCCCGGCGCTCGGAGCGCTCCTCGGGCAGCTTGTCGGGCCTGACCCTGACCGCCAGGCTCACGCGGTTGTTGACCACCACGCGGCCCTCGCGGTCCACGATCTCGCCCCGCGGGGCCTGGACCTTGATCTCGCGCACCTGGTTGGCGTTGGCCTCGGCCCTGTACTTGTCGCCCGAGAGCACCTGGAGGTACCAGAGCCGGAAGAAGACGAGGCCGAATGCGATCAGGGCCACGCCCCCGATGATCGCCACACGCCAGGCGAGCTGAGGCGTCATCTGCCGGTTGCTGTCGGAGTCGAGGTACACGCAGCTAGACCTCGAGACCGCGCAGGCCGAGCGGGCCCGAGTCCGTGGGCGCCCTGCGGCGGCGGCGGCTCTCGAAGGGGTCCACCACGAGCGCGGGGCGCAGGACGCGCCGGCCAAGGGCGAACACCGGAATTGCCAGCAGCGCGTTGAGGAGGGTGGTGACCAGCATGTCGCGGAACACGAGCGGACTGACCGATGCGCCCACATCGAGCATGAAGGAAACCGAGGCGAAGGCAACGAGGAAGCCGAGCGTGGCAGCCGCACCTACCGGGATCGGCATCAGCCCGTGCACCGGGTCGCGGACCTCGCGGTAGCGGCCCACCGCGTAACCGACGGCGGTCAGCACCAGCGAGGAGGCCCCCATCGTTGCGCCGACGGCGAGATCCAGCACGAACCCGGCGGCGAAGCCGGTGGCCGCACCGGTCACGCTGCCCGCGTAGATCGCCACGGCGGCCACGGCCAGGGACACCAGGTCAGGGTGCCCGCCGAAGAAGCTCATCGTGCCGAAGCCCGAGAGCTGCAGGATCACCGCGGCCATGATGATCGCCCCCACGCGCAGGAAGGCTCCGGGCGTGGTGATCACGGCGTCACGACCTCCGCCGTCTCCCGGCCCTCGCCCTTCTGGGTGAGCACCTCGACGATGTCGAGGCGGCGCATGTCGGCGAACGGCTTGATGTGCACACGCTGATAGAGCTCGACCTCGTCGAGGTCTACCCGAGAGACGCGCCCGATCGGCACGCCGCGGGGGAAGAGCGACTCGACCTTGTCGGAGGTGAATCCCGACGTGACGACGGTGGTGCCCTCGGTCACGCGCCCCCGCTGCACGAATTCGAGCAGGAGATCCTCCGGCTTGCCCACCTCGGGCTTCACGATGCCGGTGGCCCCGTCGGGCATGATCTGCGCGGACACTGCACTCGAGGCGTCGGTGATCAGGGTGACCTCCGCGGTGCCCCCGGTGACGCTCGTCACCTTGCCCGCGAGGCCTCCGGCAGCGATCACGGGCTGATCCTCGCGCACGCCGTCACCGGATCCCTTGTCGATCTTGACCGTCGAGTACCAGACGGTGGGTGAGCGCGCTATCACGCGGGCCGCCACGGGCTCGGTGCCGGCCGGGAAGCCCTCGGTGCGCTCGAGATCGACCAGCCCGCGCAGCTGCCGGGCGTCCTGCTCAGCCGTCGAGGATTGCGCCACCTGCTTGCGCAGCTGCTCGACCTCCTTACGCAGATCCTCGTTCTCGCCCTTGGCGTCCAGAGTGTCACCGAACCAGCCGAAGAAGTCTCGGAAGGGCTTGAGCGCGCGGCCCGTGCCGGTCTCGATCGGCGCGAAGGCCTCCTGAGCGCCGCGCTGGAGGGTATGGAACGCGCCGCCGCTCGACTCGCCGAAGTAGGCGGTCAGCATGACGATGGAGAGCGTGATGAATATCGCCAGCGCCGCCCTTCTGCGGCGGACGACTTTCTTGTCGAACAAGTCCGGACTCCTACGGAGCCGCTGCGGCTAACGCCGGCGGCTGTTTCGGGAATGCTTGTTGGCGCGGTGAATCGCCTCGAACTCCTCGAGGCTGCGTCCCGAGCCGACCGCCACGCACGTGAGCGGCGATTCGGCCAGGTGGGCCGGCATCTGGGTCTCGTCGCGAAGGCGCTCGTCGAGGCCCTGCAGCAGCGCTCCGCCGCCCGCGAGCATGATGCCCCGGTCCATGATGTCCGAGGCCAGCTCCGGAGGCGTGCGGTCCAGCGTCTCCTTGACGGCGTCGATGATCGCCTGCAGCGTGTTCTCGAGCGCCAGGCGCACCTCCTCGCTCGTGAGCACGATCGTCTTCGGCAGCCCCGACACGAGGTCGCGGCCACGGATCTCGGCCTGCATCTCCTCGTGCAGCGGAAACGCCGACCCGATCTCCAGCTTGACCTCCTCCGAGGTCTGCTGACCGATCATCAGCTTGTACTCGCGCTTGACGTAGTTGATGATCGCGTCGTCGAGCTCATCGCCGCCGATGCGGATCGATTGGGACACCACGATTCCGCCGAGCGAGATCACCGCGACCTCGCTCGTGCCTCCGCCGATGTCCACCACCATGTTGCCCGTGGGCTCTCCCACCGGCAGGCCCGCTCCGATCGCGGCCGCCATCGGCTCTTCGATCAGGTATGCCTGGCGCGCGCCGGCGGAGAGGCACGCCTCCTTTACGGCGCGCTGCTCGACCCCGGTCACGCCGCTGGGCACGCAGACCACCACCCGAGGATGGGCCCAGCGGTTCTGATGCACCTTCTGAATGAAGTGGCGCAGCATCTGCTCGGTCACGTCGAAGTCGGCGATCACCCCGTCCTTCAAGGGACGGATGGCCTGGATCGTGCCGGGCGTACGGCCCAGCATCCGCTTGGCCTCGATCCCCACCGCGTGCACCTCTGAGGTGCGGGAGTCGATCGCCACCACGGACGGCTCTGACAGCACGATGCCGCGTCCACGGACGTACACCAGCGTGTTGGCGGTGCCGAGGTCTACCGCCATGTCGCGGCCGCCCATGCCGGTGAGGTAAGAGAAGAAACTCATGGGTGCTGGTGAGGATAAGCGCTGCACGCCGGTGCGGGCATGAATCCCTGCCGGTCCGCAACGACAACGCTGACTCGGACGGGCGGACCGGACGCCGGAGAGCAGTGTAGCTCAAGCACTGGGGCACGCAGGAGATGTTGAGCGGACCGTTGCGGACCGAAGTGCCTGCAAAACCCGGGCCAAGAAGGCACCAGGCCCTCAGGGGCGCACCTCGGCGCGCACAGGCTCCAGGAAGAACGCGGGCTCGGAGCCGGGCACGGCGGCCGCCAGCCCTTCGATCGTGACCCGGACCGGGCGCTCGGAGCGAAGCCTCGCGAGCGTGAAGAACTCATGCCGCTCTTGCTCGACGACGGTGAAGCCGGCGGGAGCAGCGGCCACCGCCTCGGCGGGCGGGGACTGAGGCTTGCGGCCGATTCCCTGCACCGACGAAGGGAACGCCACGTACACGATCTCGCTGACCTCCCCGCCGGAAGGCGTCATGGCGCGTGCCTGCGGACGGTAGTAGGCGAAGGCGGCCGGCCCGCGCCCCGGGGACACCACGATCGCCCGCTTCGCGCTGGCAGTTCCCACGGCGCGTGCGGCCCCCCGCCAGTCCTCACGGTCGAACTTCGGCTCCCAAGCGGTAGCGACGACGATCACGGCAAAGAGGGCGCACAGCGCGCCCGCGGCGACCGGCCCCCAGCGACTCGCACCCGCGGTCGCAAAGCCGACGCTCGCGACGGCAGCCGCTGGTATCCACACCTCGCTGAGGTACCGCGTCAGCACGAGATCGGAGCCCGACAGGCTGAAGACCGCCGCGAGCAGGATGCTCGCCGCGCCGATTCCCGCCGCGAGGCCGGCAGCCCCTTGCTCCGCTCGATCAGCTCGGCGGATGATCAAGAGCACCGCGACCAGCGCGATGAGCCCGGCCACCACGGGGGTCAGCACCTGCAACGGCGGCTGCGGGCCCGCCAGGAACTCGGCCGGCAGCACCAACAGCCGACGCAGGATCCCCGACTCGTCGGGTAGCTGGGCGAGGCCCCCTTCACGGCCTTCGAGCACCAGGGGGATCAGCGCAGCGGTGGCGGCGCCTGCGGCGAGGACTGCTATCCGGACGCGACGCTCCGCGTGCTCGCGGAGTAGCAGCAAAGCCTCGACGGCGACCATGAACGCCGCTACGTAGTTCGTGGCCACCAGGAGGACGGACGCGACCGCCCAGGCAGCCGGAGCGCCGCCATCGGGGGCGCGGCGCGCGCGCAGGAACAGTGCAAAGGAGACCCCGCCGAGCAGGACGAGGAGGGCGTACGGACGGACCTCTTGGGATTGCCACACCAGCAAAGGAGCCGTCGCGGCCAGGGCGGCGGCGATCACACCTGCGCGACGTGATGCCAGCTCGCGCGTCGCCCAGTAGGCCACGGGCACCGTCGCCGTGCCGAAGAGGGCTGACAGGCTACGCAGAGCGACCTCCGAGCTACCGAAGACCTGCGCCCACGGCCACGCCACGAAGAAGTAGACGGGCCCTCCCCCACCCGGTTCTGCCAGCCGCGAGAGCATCCCGACGAAGCCCTCCTGGAGGAGGCCGACCGTGTCCACCTCGTCGAGCCAGTAGCTCCGTGCATCGAGCGTCCCAAAGCGAAGGACGGCCCCCAGCGCGACAAGACCCACCAGTGGGGCGAGACGGCGAGTCACTCGCCTCTCACCAGCTGCGGCGCCAGCCGGACCAGCTCGGAGACGGGCAGACCGACGACGTTCAGGTAGTCGCCCTCGATCGCCTCGACGAGCGCGGCGCCTCTCGCCTGGATCGCATAGCCGCCGGCACGCCCACGCCACTCCTCCGTGGCGAGGTACCAGTCGAGATCGGCCGCGTCGAGCGCACGGAAGCGCACTCGGGTGACGCTCGCCGCGGTGCGCTCGCGCCGGCCACCGACCAGCGCGATCCCTGACCACACTTCGTGGCTCCTGCCGGACAGGGCGGACAGGAACGACTGTGCCTGCGCTTCGTCGGTCGGCTTGCCGAACACCCGGCCCCCCAGCACGACGGCGGTGTCCACGCCCAACACGTTGTCCCCGGCGACGGAGTTGGCTTTGCGCCGCGCGTTCTCTACCACCATCGCCTCGGGGTCACCCCCCGTCAGCTCCTCGACATCGGGCACAGCCACGCCGAAGTCGATCCCCAGCTGCTCGAGGATCGCCCGCCGCTGTGGCGACCGCGACGCGAGGGTGAGAGTCACGGCACTAGAGGTCGGGGAAGAAGAGCTTCGCCTCGCGCGCGGCCGACTCGGCGGAGTCGGATCCGTGCACGAGGTTGGTCTGCACCTCGAGGCCGAAGTCGCCCCGTATCGAGCCGGGTGCCGCCTCGACGGGGTTCGTCGCGCCGATCACCTGTCGCGCCGCGGGCACCGCCTCGTGTCCCTCCAGCATCAGGGCCACGAGCGGGCCGCCGGTGATGAAGTTCACGAGATCGCCGAAGAACGGCTTCTCGCTGTGCTCGGCGTAGTGGCGCTCCGCAATCTCGCGGGGGACCCTCATGTGCTCGAGAGCAACGATCCTGAGGCCCTTGCGCTCGAAGCGGGCGATGATCTCGCCCGTCAGGCTGCGCTCGAAGGCGTCCGGCTTCACCAGAATCAGGGTCCTGTCCACGGTGCTCCTTTTTCGTAGGGATGGGTGGCCGACCGGATGGCTAGGAACCGCTAGGGCCGTGCGCGCCGGGTGGTCGGGCGCTCGTTGCCCTCGCCGTCGGATGGTCCAGGCGGGCGGGCGTTGCCTTCGGCCGGACGGGCCGAACGGGCCGGGCGGGCGTTGCCTTCGGCCGGACGGGCGGAGCGAGCACCCCCCTCAGCCGGACGGGCAGAGCGGGCACCCGCGTCGGCGGTCCGGGCCGGGCGCTGGGGGGCCGGCCTTGGCGCCCGAGACTCCTCGGGGCGCTGCGGCGGCGCCTCCGTTCGCTGTGGGGCGGCAGCTCGCGCGGGAGGCGCAGAGCGCTGGGGCGCAGCTGCCGGCGTGGCCGGCGG
>JACCUE010000082.1 GCA_013812005.1 Thermoleophilaceae bacterium | reverse complement strand
TGCCGATGCGCGGCTCGGGCCGCTCGGTGAACAGCAGCTGGTAGCCCACCGCCCAGTCGGTGAGGGCCTGCACGTCCTGGCCCACGATCATCACCTCGTCGCCGATCGTCTTGATCACGCGCGCGTCATCGGGCAACGTGTCGGTGACCGACTCGACGAAGCGCTCCACCATCGAGACCGCCTCCTCCTCGCCCTCCTCCTCGGTGTAGCGCGTGTAGCCGGCCAGGTCGCAGAAGGCGATGGCCACGCGCACGCGCCCGAGGTCGGTGTCCGGGTCCATCTCGATCTCCATGTGGCCGACCACGTCCTGCTCGATGTAGTGCTGGAGAAAGCGCTGGTGCACGAAGTCCATGAGCGGCGAGGCCAGCGGAAGCAGGTCACGCGCCAGGTGCTCCATCTCCTCCGCCATCTGCAGGCCGGGCAGCCCCTCGCGGATCAGGGGCTCGTGCACGTAGATGTGAAACAGGCGCACCTCCGCGTCGGCGATCCGCGCAAGCGCCTGACCGTATACCCGCCCGAGCTGAAGGAAGGCCACGAGCGGGAACCCCGATGCGAGCACCGAGGCGGCGTACCGAAGCGCCTGGATGTCGTCGTCGGTGAGGTTGTCCAGGCCCTGGGCGGGAAGGCCGAGGCTGGTCCAGAAGCGCTCGATCAGCGCGGGCTCGAGGCCGGTGGCCTCGGCCGCGTCATCGAGGGTCCGCGTGCCCTGGCTCTCCGGGAACATGTCTTCGACGAAGCCGTAGGCCAGGCGGCCCTCCTCGGTCGCCTTGCGGATCTCCTCCAGCTTGTGTCCACGCTCGCGAAGCCTCGCCACGACGCGCGCATGCGATGCCGCCGCCGCGGTCCAGTCCTCGCCCCTGGCGCCCTTCACCCGCGGGATGACTCCGGTGGAGGCCCAGCGGCGGAGCGTAGAGGGGGACACCCCTGCCATCTCGGCGGCTTCCTTGAGGGTGAGCGTCTCGTCGTTCACCGGACCGGACGCTACAACGGCGGAGCCTTCAGTCGACTCCGCCGTCGTGCGCGGGCAAAGCGGCCCGCTTCGTGGAGCGGCGACGCGCTGGGCGCCTGTCCGCTCCCGAGCTTCTGTGCTGGCGAGTGTCCCCCAAGGGCGCGCGCGAGTCAAGGTCTGTCTGCGGAGATAAACTCGCGAGCCCATCGAGATAAGACCGTCTGCAGGATTGGCCGAATCATCAGGAGAGGGGGAGAGGCGACTTGAACTACTTCGTGACCGGAGCCACCGGCTTCATCGGTAGGCACCTCGTCGAGGAGCTGGTCAAGCGCGAGGGCACGGTGTACGTGCTGGTCCGCGAAGGGTCACGCGGCAAGATCGATGCGCTCGTCCAGCGCCTCGGCGTGGAGGAGGGGCGCATCGTGGGAGTCTCCGGTGACCTGTCGGAGGCCGGACTGGGCGTGAAGGACTTCAGCGAGCAGATCGATCACCTCTTTCACCTGGCGGCGGTGTACGACATCCAGGCCGACGAGGGGTCCGCAGTGCGGGCCAACGTCGAGGGCACGAGGCACGTTGTCGAGTTCGCAAACTCCCACGACGTCGGGCGCTTCCACCACACCAGCTCGATCGCGGTCGCGGGCTCCTACAAGGGCGTGTTCGGAGAGG
Organism: Thermoleophilaceae bacterium; assembly: GCA_013812005.1. Taxonomy (GTDB): domain Bacteria; phylum Actinomycetota; class Thermoleophilia; order Solirubrobacterales; family Thermoleophilaceae; genus JAAYBF01. The sequence goes on along the minus strand of JACCUE010000082.1, from coordinate 1,381 downwards.
ACATGTTCGACGAGGACCAGCAGCTGCCCCACCACTATCACCGCACGAAGTACGAATCCGAGCAGATCGTGCGCGAGGGCGTGAAGGCCAAGACGCTCGTCTTTCGTCCCGGCATCGTGCTCGGGCACTCCGAGACCGGCGAGATGGACAAGATCGACGGTCCCTACTACTTCTTCAAGCTGCTCCAGAAGCTGCGCAGCGCTCTGCCCGAGTGGTTCCCGGTGGCAGGCCCCGAGGGCGGCAACACGACGATGGTGCCGGTCGACTTCGTGGCCCGGGCCATGGACCACATCGCCCACCTGCCCGACGAGGATCTGCCCGGCGACACCTTCCACCTCGTGGATCCGGAGCCGATGTCCGTTGGTCAGGCGCTCAACACGTTCGCCAGGGCGGCCCACGCGCCGCAGTTCGCGATGCGCATCGACCAGAACCTGATCAACGTCGTGCCCAAGGGCGTGCGCGCGGGACTGAACGCGATCCCGACCGTCAAGAAGATCCGCAACCAGATCTACCACGACCTCGGCATCCCGCCGGAGGCGATGGAGGTGCGCGACTTCCGCTGCACCTTCGACGCACGCGACACGCAACGCGCGCTCGCCGGCACCGCCATCGCCGTGCCGGCGCTGGACTCCTACGCCACTGCCCTTTGGGACTACTGGGAGCGCAACATGGACCCGGACCTGTTCCGGGACCGTTCGCTGAAGACCGCGATCAAGGCCAAGAAGGTCCTGATCACCGGCGCGTCGAGCGGCATCGGCCTGGCCACGGCCGTGAAGATCGGCGAGGCCGGCGGTGAGGTGCTGCTGGTCTCGCGCACGCGCGAGAAGCTCGAAGCGGTGGCGGAGCAGGTGGAGCAGGCCGGCGGCACGGCGCACGTGCATCCCGCCGACCTGTCGAGCCTCGAGGACATCGAGCGCCTGGCCGAGGAGTTGCTGGCGGTGCACGGCGGAGTCGACGTGCTGATCAACAACGCCGGGCGCTCGATCCGGCGCTCGGTGGCCCGCTCCTATGACCGCTTCCACGACTTCGAGCGCACGATGGCGCTCAACTACTTCGGCGCGCTCAAGCTGATACTGGCCCTTCTGCCGGGCATGCGCGAGCGCAAGACGGGCCACATCATCAACGTGTCGTCGATCGGCGTGCAGACGAACACGCCTCGCTTCTCGGCTTATGTGGCCTCCAAGTCGGCGCTGGACGCGTTCTCGCGCTGCGTGGCCCCGGAGTGCGTGGCCGACAACGTCAAGTTCACGACGATCTACATGCCGCTGGTGCGCACCCCGATGATCGCGCCAACCGACATGTACAAGGCCTTCCCCACCCTCACGCCGGACGAGGCGGCGCAGATGCTCTGCGACGCCATGATCGACAAGCCCAAGCGCAA
>JACCUE010000059.1 GCA_013812005.1 Thermoleophilaceae bacterium | reverse complement strand
CACCACGAACAACGGCATCCAGCTCTCCCCGCCCTCGCGCAGTACGTCGACCACGAGGGCGTCCACGACCTCGTCGAGGGCCAGCACCGCGCGGTATATCTCGCTCGTGCCCATGCGCACGCCGCCGCGGTTGATGGTCGAGTCCGAGCGCCCGTGAATCACCGCCGTGCCACGGTCGGTGATCTCGATCCAGTCCCCATGGCGCCACACTCCCTCGTACATGGAGAAGTAGCTCTCGCGCAGACGCTCGCCGTCGGGATCGTCCCAGAAGAACAGCGGCATCGATGGCATCGGCTCGGTGATCACCAGCTCGCCGACCGCGCCGATCAGGGGGCGGCCGTCCTCGTCGAAGGCCTCCACCTTGGCGCCGAGCGACCGGGCCTGCAGCTCTCCGAGGTGGACCGGAAGCAGGGGCGAGCCGCCCACGAACGCCGTACACACGTCGGTGCCCCCCGAGGTGGAGAAGAGCCAGGTGTCCTCGCCCACGTGGTCGTACACCCACGCGAAGCCCTCGGGCGAGAGCGGCGACCCGGTCGAGCCCACGCTGCGCAGCGCGCCCAGATCGCGGCCGGCTCCCGGCTCGACGCCGCCCTTCATGCACGACGCGATGTAGGACGCCGAGGTGCCGAAGCAGGTGATCTGAGTGCGCTCGGCGAGATCCCACAGCACCTCGAGGTCGGGATGGCCGGGGCTGCCGTCGTAGAGCACGATCTGGGCGGGCGTGAGCAGCACTCCCACGAGAAAGTTCCACATCATCCAGCCGGTGGTGGTGAACCAGAACACACGGTCGCCCTGCTGCGCGTTGACGTGCAGGTTGAGCTTCTTGAGGTGCTCGACCAGGATGGCGCCCTGACCGTGAACGATCGCCTTGGGCAGGCCGGTGGTGCCCGAGGAGTAGAGCACCCAGAGCGGGTGCTCGAAGGGCAACTGCTCGAACGCGAGCGGCGCGCCCTCGCCACTCGCCAGCAGGTCGTTCCAGCCTGCGTCGGCGCCGGGGTCGAGGTAGGGCATGACGATCGTCGCCTCGAGCGAGCCGATCTCGGCCTGCAGCGCGCGCACCACGTCCATGCGGTCGAAGTCCCGGCCGTTGTAGCGGTAGCCGTCGACTGCGATCAGCACCTTCGGCTCGATCTGCGCGAAGCGGTCGACCACAGAGCGCGCGCCGAAGTCGGGTGAGCAGCTCGACCACACGACGCCGATCGAGGCGCAGGCAAGGAAAGCCGCGACGGTCTCCGGAACGTTGGGCATATAGGCGACCACGCGGTCGCCCGGTGTGAGGCCCAGCTTGCGCAGGCCGGCCGCGATCCGCGCCGTCATGTCGCGCAGCTCGCCCCAGGTCATGGTTCTCACCTCGCGCAGCTCGGAGGCGTGATGGATCGCCGGCTCAGAATCCTCCTTTCCGCGGAAGATGTGCTGCGCGTAGGACAGCCGTGCACCGGGGAACCACTCCGCCCCCGGCATCCGGCGCGCGCCTAGCACGCGCTCGTAGGGCTGCTCGGCCTCGACGCCGAAGTAGTCCCAGATCGAGGCCCAGAAGGCCTCGAGATCACCGACAGACCAACGCCAGAGCTCGTCGTAGTTGCCAAGCCCGATGCCGCGCTCGGCCTCGAGCCACCGCATGAAGCGGGTCATCTCCGCCGACTCCACGAACCCCTCGCTGGGCTCCCAGAGCACGGGCGGAGGTGAGTTGCTGCTCACGAGCGGGAACCTACCCCGCCACGACTACCGTGCTTTCGCGCGGGTTCTTGCCCCCTTCTTGGCCGCCCGGCTGCGCTCCGTGGCCTTCGCCTTGCGCGTGCGCACCGCCTTCTGGGCCGTCCGCTTGCGCTTCGCCGGTCCTCCCCGCGCGCGGTCCTCGAGCTCGGCCGCCGCCGAGCGCAGCCTCCCCGCAGCGTCGTTGAGCGCCTGCGGGGTCTTCGAGTCGGCCTTCCCGGCCGCCTCCGCGACGGTGCGCGCCACACGCTTGCGCACGCCACTTTCGCGCACCCTCTTGTAGAGATCCTTGTCGAGCCTTGCCATCTGCTTCCTCCTCCTCCGTTGGCTCCTGCGCGCTTACTCCTACCCCGAAAAGCGAGAACCGAACGCGGGGCGCCCCACCGGGCCTGTCAGCCTCTCCCGTCGCATGCGACCCTCTCTCGCAGCCGACCCCGGGCTGTCCTTCGGCGACCCCTACGCACTGGGCCTCCTGTTCCTGGGCGTGGTTCTCTGCGCGGGGATCGCCGCGCTGTCGCATGAGCACGAGCGAGCGTTCTCGGCCAGCATCATCTATCTGGGGCTCGGCGTGGCTGCGAGCGCCGGCATTCACCTGCTCGACGGCCGCCGGATCGACCCGATCGCCGACGCCGCGCTGGTCGAGCGGATAGCCGAGGTCGCCCTCGTGGTCGCCGTGTTCACTGCCGGGCTGAAGATCGAGCGGCGCCTCGGGTGGCGGGAGTGGCGGTCCGTGGTGCTGCTGCTCGCCGTGGCCCTCCCCGCGACGATCGCGCTGATCGCCGTGTTCGGCGTGCACGTGATGGGCCTGTCCCTGGGCGCCGCGATCGTGCTCGGGGCCGCCCTGGGGGCGACGGACCCGGTCCTGGCCGGCGACATCGGCATCGGGGCGCCCGGCGAGCAGCCCGACGAGCCCCAGGAGGCGCGCTTCGCCGTGTCGGCCGAGGCCGGGCTCAACGACGGGCTGGCCTTCCCCTTTCTGCTGCTGGGCTTCGTGGTGCTCGGCGGGGCGGGCGCCTCCACCTACGTCGAGTGGGCGCTGGCCGACGTGCTCTACGCGGTGCCGGTCGGTGGCCTGATCGGCGGACTGGGGGGATACGGGCTGGCCGCGCTCGTGGTCCCGCTTCGCCACCGCGAGCTACTGGACGACCGCTTCGACGGCTTCGTGGCCCTGGCCGCGCCGCTGCTGCTCTATGGGGCGGCGGAGGCCCTGGGCGCATACGGGTTTCTCGCCGGCTTCGCCGGGGGGCTCGCCTTTCGCCGCTACGAGTTCGGGCACGAGTACAACCGGCGCGTTCACGACGGGGCCGAGACAGTTGAGAAGTTCCTCGAGCTGGCGGTGATCCTGGTGCTGGGCAGCATGGTCACCGTTGCCGCCCTGGACGAGCCCGGACTCGCGGGGTGGCTGCTCGCCCCCGTGTTGCTTCTGGCCATACGTCCCGCCGTGGTGCTCGTCCTGTTTGCCCGCCAACCGGTGACCACCGGCCGCGAGCGCAGGTTCATCGCCTGGTTCGGCGTGCGCGGCGTAGCCGCCCTGTACTACGTGACCTACGCAGTGGAGGCCGGTTTCCTCTCGCCCGGCGAGGAGTCGACGGTGGTCTGGACCGCCGTCGTCTGCGTCTTCCTCTCCATCCTGGTGCACGGCATCACCGGTGCGCCACTCAGCCGGCGAGTCGACGAGGAGGCCCCGCGGCAGGCACAGCAGCGGCCGCGCCGGCCCGCCGGCTCCCAGTCTCCATATAGGGGTACGGGCTAGGGGTATGTATGCTACTGTCATTGTGGTAGATACCCCGACCCTGTATGAGCAAGGAGACACCTGATGAGCACCACCGATGAAAAGACATACGTCGTCGAGGGCATGACCTGTGGGCACTGCGAGCTGTCGGTCCGTGACGAGGTCGAGGAGCTGAGGGGCGTCGAGTCCGCGCAGGCCGATCGCACCACCGGCCGGCTGATCGTGCGGGGCGACGTGGAGGACGCCGCCGTCCGCGGGGCGATCGAGGCCGCGGGCTATCGGGTGGCGGCGTGATCGGCGCTCTTCCGGGGTACGAAGACATGAGCGGAGGCAGCTCGTGAACGTCCCGACAAGACTGGCCGCGTTCGCCGCGGCGCTCGGCCTCGCCTTCGGCGGGGCGGCGCTGGCCGGCGCGGCGATCGACCCGACCGACGAGGAAAGCGCCGTAGCGGCCGGCGGCCACGGAGACGGCGAGACTGCGAGCGCCGGCGAGGGGTCGCCCGGTGGCGACCATGGTTCCGATGAGGCGCCGGCCGGCGAGCACGGGTCGACGGGCTCGCCACTGAGCGGCCTGGCCGTGAGCCAGGACGGGTTCACGCTCGAGCCCGCCCGGACGCACTTCGAAGGCGCCGGGCCGAAGCGGTTCAGCTTCCGGATCGTGGACGACCGTGGGCGCGTGATCCGCGACGAGTACGAGCTCGAGTCCGAACGCAAGCTGCACCTCGTCGTCGTGCGCCGCGACACGGCGGTCTACGAGCACGTGCATCCGCGCAAGGGCGAGGACGGCACGTGGTCGGTCGACCTGGCGCTGCGCCGGCCGGGCGTGTACCGCGCCTACGCCGACTTCCAGATAGGCGGCGAGAAGCGCGCGCTGGCCACCGACCTGTTCGTCGGAGGCGATTTCAAGCCCGTCCCGCTGCCGGAGCCCGAGCCGGTCAACGAAGTCGACGGCTACTCGATCGGGGTCGCCTCGTCACAACCGCTCCAGGCCGGGCAGGCTCGAACGCTGGCCTTCTCGATCAGTCGCGGCGAGAGCCCGGTGGAGGACCTTCAGCCCTACCTCGGCGCCCGCGGCCACCTCGTCGTGCTGCGCGAGGGCGACCTCGGCTACCTGCACGTGCACCCGGATGAGAGCGTCGGGGACAACGCGGTCGAGTTCGGGGCGACCTTCCCGACCGCGGGCCGCTACCGGCTGTTCTTTCAGTTCAAGACCGGCGGCCGGGTTCGCACGGTCGCCTACACGGTGGAGGTGCCGCGGTGAGCCCGGAAGGCCCGACGACCGAGCGGCTCGAGCTGCGGCTGGAGGGCATGACGTGCTCGTCGTGCGCGAACCGGATCGAGCGAAAGCTCAACGGGCTCGACGGCGTGCAGGCGACGGTCAACTACGCGACCGAGAAGGCGGCCGTGCAGTTCGACCCGGTCCGGGTCAGCACGGACGACCTTGCCGGCGCGGTCCAGGCAGCCGGGTACGAGGCCCGGGTGCCCGGGGCCGGCGGTGACGGCGAGCCGGGTCGGATCGCCGCCGAGGACCAGCACGTACGTGACCTGCGCCGGCGGCTGATCGGGGCGGCGGTGCTGTCGGCGCCGCTGCTGGCGATCTCGATGATCGGTGCGCTGCAGTTCGATTACTGGCAGTGGCTGGCGCTCCAGCTCGCGACTCCGGTGGTGTTCTGGGCGGGCTTCTCGTTCCATCGCGCCGCGTGGCAGAACCTCAGGCACGGCACGGCGACGATGGACACGTTGATCAGTGCCGGCACGCTGGCCGCCTGGGGTTGGTCGGTGGTGGCGCTGTTCTTCCTCGGCGCCGGGATGCCCGGGATGGAGATGTCGATGGAGCTCGTCCTCGATCGCGGGGCGAGCGGGTCACACATCTACCTCGAGGTCG
>JACCUE010000342.1 GCA_013812005.1 Thermoleophilaceae bacterium | reverse complement strand
GTGCTCGCTCTCATCGCGCCATCGGCACCACCTAGACTCCGCCGCTCTTGGCACAGGTCGCGCAGTACGTTCAGCAGGACCAGCCCGAAGGGGTGCCGCCGCTCGCGCTGACCGGTGAGCGCACGCTGCCCGACGTGCCGGAGGAGAACTACTGGTACCGCCGGCACCTGGCCGTCTATGAGTGGATAGCCGAGCGCTGCCGAGGGCTCGACGTGGTGGACATGGCATGTGGCGAGGGATACGGGAGCGCCGTGCTGGCCCGGCGCGCGGCGCGGGTCACGGGCGTGGACGCCAACCCCGACGCCCACGAGCATGCCCGGCTGCGCTACTCCGCGCCGGGGGTGCGTTTCGTCCGCGACCTGATCGAGTCCTACGACGAGCCGTGCGACGTGGTGGTCTTCCTGCAGACGATCGAGCACACAGAGGACGCCGCGGCAGTGCTGGCGCACATCGAGGGAATGCTCCGGCCCGGGGGCGCCGCCTACGTATCCACGCCCAATGTGCTCACCCTGGCTCCCGAGGGGGCTGAGCGCTCGGGCAACCCCTGGCACGTGCACGAGTACCGCTCGGAGGAGTTCCGCGCCCTGTGCGAGTCGCGCTTCGAACACGTCGAGATCCTCGGCCTGTTCCACGCCCGCAAGCTGTGGGTGCACGAGCTGGCGCTGCGCCACGGGTGGGATGCCGTGCACGCGCGGCTGGGGATCACCGGGCGCTTCTACGACCGCTTCACGCCGGCGATCACGGTCGGCGACTTCGCGCTGCGGCCTGGTCGGCTCGACCCCGCGCTCGACTTTCTCGCGGTGCTGCGGTGAGCGGGCGGGCCACGGCGCTCGCCCTTGCCGCGCCACCCGACCCGCCGGAGCTTCCGGTCACAGCTCGCCCCGGGTGGCCGGCGTGGTCGGGCTTCGCCGCCATGGGCGTCGGCACCGCGGTCCTCTTGGTGGCGAGCATCCCGCTGGTGCCGGTGGTGATCTCCTCGGCGGCCGACGGCCCCGTCGGCCAGCTGGCGCTGCTCGTGCTGATCCTGGTGCAGGACGCGGCCTACGTAGGCACGGCGGTGGGCTTCGCGTGGCTGCGCGGGCGCCCGCGCCGGTGGCAGTTCGGCCTGCGTCCCACGCCGCTGTGGCGCACCGCGGCAATAGCCCTGCTCGTCACGCTGCTCGTGCTGGGATTCGAGATCGGGTTCGTCGACCTGGCCGACGTGGACGAAGGCGGCACCGACGTGCTCGGTACCGATGACGGGGTGGTGGCCGCCATCGCCTTCTCCCTGGCCGCCATCGTGGTGGCGCCGGTGGCGGAGGAGCTGTTCTTCCGGGCGTTTCTCTACCGCTCGCTGCGCAACCGGCTGCGGGTGTGGTCGGCGTGCGCCATCAACGCTGTGGTCTTCTCGTCGGTGCACGTGCAGTACTTCGCCGAGCCCAAGATCTTCGTGATCATCGCTGTGTTCGCCGTGGGCGCCTGCCTGCTCTACGAGCTCACGGGGAGCGTGTTCGCGCCGATCGCGATGCACGCCACCTTCAACACGCTCGCCACGGCCGGCACCGACGCCGGATACGTGGTGCCCATAGCAGTGGGCGTCCTGGTGGTGAGCGCGTGCGTGCTGGTGCCGGTGCGCCTGGGCCGGGGGCCGTCGCCCTTCCCGCCTCTGGCCCGCGCATGAGTGCGGGGGGCCGCGATCACGGGGCCCTGGCCCTGGTGCTGCACTCCCATATGCCGTACGTGGAGGGATTCGGTACCTGGCCTTTCGGAGAGGAGTGGCTGTGGGAGGCGGTGTCCACGGTCTACCTGCCGCTGGCCGAGCTCTTGGCCGACGCCGGCGCGCCCATCACCCTTGGGCTGACCCCCGTCCTGTGCGACCAGCTCGAGACCCTGCCCGGACCCGCCGGCGAGCGCCTGCTCTCCTTCCTCACGGAGACCCGCCGGAGCGTGCACGAAGAGGATGCCGCGGGGCTCGATCGAACCGGCCAGCCCGAGCTGGCGGAGGAGGTGCGCCGCGCCGGGGGCGACTACGAGCGTGCGGCCGTGGCCCTGGGCAGCGGCGGTCGTGGCCGCACCGATCTCCTGGCGGCGCTGGGGCTGCTCGCCTCGGAGGGCGAGGTGGAGCTGTGGACATCGTCGGCCACCCACGCGCTGCTGCCGCTGCTGGCAAGCGACGCCGGGCTTCGCCTGCAGCTGGCCACCGGGATCGCTTCGCACGAACGCCGCTTCGGCTCCTTCGGGGGAGGCCTGTGGCTGCCCGAGTGCGCCTATGTGCCGGGGCTCGAGCGCGAGCTGGCCGACCACGGCGTGCGCACGATCTGCGTCGATCAGACCGACTTTCACGGCGCCGGGGCCCCCGAGCAGCTCGAGCCGGTGATCACCGATGCCGGCGTGGTCGCCGTACCGATCGACTGGGCCACCGTGGCGCTGGTCTGGAACGACAGGACCGGCTATCCCGCGCACGGCGCCTACCGCGATTACCACCGTCGCACCGTGCA
>JACCUE010000335.1 GCA_013812005.1 Thermoleophilaceae bacterium | reverse complement strand
AGGGCCCCGACTGGCTGAAGGTGTTCTCGTCCGCCGCGATGCTCGCGGGGCTGGGCTTCACCGCCATCTTCACCGCCGGAGTCGTGAACCGGCTGCTCGACCGGCGGCTCACCTCGATCGTGGGCCGGCGATCGGTCCCCCGCTGGGATCACGTGGTGGTGGTCGGGCTCGGCCAGGTCGGTCTGCGCCTGTCCGTCCTGTTGCGAGAGCTCGGCGTGCCCGTGCTCGCCGTCGACCGCGACCCGGAGAACATTCACGTGAACCGGGCGAAGGAGTACGGCATTCCGATCGTGCTCGGACGTGGCGGCAGCCGGTTCCTGCTCAGACGTCTATTCCTCCCCCGCGCGCGGGCGCTCGCGGCGGTGACCTCGAACGAGGTCGAGAACATCTCCGTCGTCGTGGCCGCGCTCGGAATGCGTGACGACCTCCGCACCCTGCTGCGAGCCGGACGCGGCGACGTGGTCAACGAGACCAGCTCGCTGTTCAAGATCGGCGTGGTGCGCGACGTCTACCGCATCGGCGGCACGCTGCTGGCCGCGGCGGCGCTCGGCTCACCGGCGACCGAGGCGTTCCTCAGCGAGCAGACGGTCTACCTGATCGACCCCGACGGCAATATCGAGCCCTTCGGCAGCGACGTCGAGGCGGCGCACGGCGCCCGAGAGGGGCTCAGCTAGGCCGCTCCAGCCGCTCGTACGCCGGGAGCGTGAGGAACTCCACGAACTCGTCGTTGCCCGACAGCGCCACGGCCTCGAACAGCTTGCGCGACTCCTCTGGCCGGCCCTCGCGCTCGAACCACTCGTCGTCGCCGATCTCGGTGCGGATCCTCTCGAGCTCCTCGGTGGCGACGTCACGCACAAGCTCCGGCGTGACCGTGCGTCCGTCGGCGAGCTGCGCCTCGTGGCGGATCCACTGCCAGATCTGCGAGCGCGAGATCTCCGCGGTCGCGGCGTCCTCCATCAGCCCGTAGATGCCCGCGGCGCCGTTGCCGCGCAGCCAGGAGGAGATGTACTGGATGCCCACGTTGACGTTGGAGCGCAGGCCCTCCTCGGTGATGTCGCCCTCGGTCGCGTCGATGGCGAGCAGGTCGGCGGCGGTCACGCTCACCTCGTCACGGGCTCTGTCGAGCTGGTTGGGCCGCTCGCCGAGCACCTTGTCGAACTCCTCGCGGGCGGGCTCCACGGAGTCGGGGTGGGCCACCCAGGTGCCGTCGAAGCCGGCGGCGGCCTCGCGCTCCTTGTCGGCGCGCACCGCGTCGCGCGCCCGCTCGGCAGCCTGCTCGTCGCTGCGGCTGGGGATCACAGCCGACATGCCGCCCATGGCGTGGGCGCCACGGCGGTGGCAGGTCTTGACCAGCAGCTCGGTGTAGGCGCGCATGAAGGGCACGGTCATGGTGACCTCCGAGCGGTCGGGCAGCACGAACTCCGGCCGCTCGCGGAAGCGCTTGATCGCGCTGAAGATGTAGTCCCAGCGGCCGGCATTCAGCCCTGCCGAGTGCTCCCGCAGCTCGTAGAGGATCTCGTCCATCTCGAAGGCCGCGGGCAGCGTCTCGATCAGCACGGTGGCGCGGGCGCTGCCGCGCTCGAGCCCCACCCGATCCTCCGCGGCCGAGAACACTTCGTTCCACAGCCGCGCCTCGAGGTGCGACTCCAGCTTGGGCAGGTAGAAGAACGGCCCGGCCCCACGGTCGAGGAGCTCCCGGCCGTTGTGGAAGAGAAAAAGGGCGAAGTCGAAGATGGCGCCGGAGACCGGCTCGCCATCCACGACGAGGTGGCGCTCGGTCAGGTGCCACCCGCGCGGGCGCACGAGCAGGGTGGCCGTCTGCTCGCCGAGCGCATACTGCTTGCCGTCCTCTGACCTGTGGGCCAGAGTGCCGCGGACGGCGTCGTACAGGTTGGCCTGGCCTCCCACCATGTTGTCCCAGGTGGGTGAGTTGGCGTCCTCGAAGTCGGCCATGAACCCGGCGGCGCCCGAGTTGAGCGCATTGATCACCATCTTGGCCGAGGTGGGACCGGTGATCTCCGTGCGCCGGTCCTGGATGGCGCCGGGCGCGGGGGAGACCACCCAGTCGCCCTCGCGCACCTGCTGGGTCGACTCGAGGAAGTCGAGGGTGCCACCGGCGTCGAGCTCGGCCTGGCGCTCCACGCGGCGTTCGAGCAGCTCACGGCGCCGGCCGTCGAACTCCCGGTGCAGCTCGGCGATCAGCTCCAGCGCGGGCTTGGTGAGCACCTCGTCCTGGCGCGGGGCGCCCTCGCCCTGAACCTCCACTCCTTCGACTGCGACGGCCACGCGTCCCTCCTCATCGCTTACCCGGGCTTTGCCGCGACCTGCCTCGGTGCAAGCCTCCACCACCGGTACATGCGTCGTATGGCGACCCTAGCGACGGGGGATCGACCATCTAGGCTATGGCCGTGCGCACGGTCTACCTGGGAACGACCGACTTCGCTGCCACGGTTCTGCACCGCCTGGCTGCCTCCGACCACCGTCCGCAGCTGGTCGTGACCCGTCCGGACCGCCCTCGCGGACGGGGGCGCCGGGTGCAGAGCCCGCCCGTGGCCGATGCCGCGCGCGAGCTGGGGATCGACGTCGATCAGCCCGAGAGCGTGAACGCCGAGGATGCCGGCGCCCGCATCGCCGCCGCTGATCCCGGCGCCGTGTGCATCTGCGCGTACGGCGCGCTGATCCGGGAGCCGCTGCTCTCCGAGCATGAGATGTACAACGTGCATCCGTCGCTGCTGCCGCGGTGGCGGGGAGCCGCGCCCATCGAGCGTGCGATCGAGGAGGGCGATCCCCAGACAGGCATCTCGATCATGCGGCCGGTCGCCGAGCTGGACGCCGGACCGGTGTACCTCCAGCGCGTGGAGCCGATTCGCGGTGACGACGACTACGGCTCGCTCGCGGCGCGCTTGGCGGGCCTCGCCGGCGAGCTGCTGGCGGAGGCGCTGACCGTTCGTTCCGAGCCGCGCGAGCAGGCGGTGAAGGGCGTGACCTACGCTGAGAAGGTCACCCGCGAGGAGCGCCGGCTGGATCCCGCGCGCTCGCCTGACGCCCTGGCCAGGAAGGTGCGAGCTCTCACGCCGCACGTGGGCGCCTACGTGGAAGCACGCGGGGGTGAGCGGCTGGGAGTCAGGCGCGCGGCGCCGGCTCCCTGCCTCTCGTCGCCGCCGCCGGGGGAGCTGGGGGCGGTCGAGGGCCGGCTGCTGTTCGGCGGCACGTCGGGGGCGCTCGAGTTGCTGGAGGTTCAGCCGGCCGGTGGCAAATCGATGGCCGCGCCGGACTACTTGCGCGGGCGGGCTTCCGCGCTCGCGGGGCACAGGGAGGAACAGGTTGGCTGACACCGGCGTGGACCTCGGGCTGGAGTGCCCCTCGTGCCATGAGCCGTGGCTGCGTCCGACCAACCTGCCGGGCCGCTACCGCTGCGTGAATTGCATGCACCGCTTCGAGATCCGCTCGGAGTGCCCCGACTGCGGGATGCATTCCACCATCGCCCGGATGTCGGACACGGCGATCCTCACCTGCAACAGCTGCGGTGCATCCATGCTCAGGGCGATCTGAACCAAGAGGCGCTTCCGGTGCGAACACATCGCCAGATGCCCCGAC
>JACCUE010000334.1 GCA_013812005.1 Thermoleophilaceae bacterium | reverse complement strand
GGCACGTCGTCGGCCGGGCGCTTGGCCCGCTCGCGCAGGCCGGCCGCGGCGAGGATGGCCGCGCACCCCAACGCCAGGATGCTCTGGCCAAGCGGACGGTCGAAGATCCGGATCACGATCAGAAGCGCCGACCACAGCGCAGCGCCCAGGATCACGGTGCCGTCGCCCAGGGGGAGGTGGAACCGCTTGCGGTCAGCCCGCTGTCTCAGCAGCACGAGCACGCCGAGCCCGGTGAGCACGATCGCCGCCTCCACGAACGAGAACGGCCCGAAGGTGCTGATCACCAGGAGGAGCGCTCCCGCCGCGGCCACCCGTTGCTCGGTGTTGAGCCGGCGCCAGCTCTCCGCGAGGCTGCCGGCGGCGTCCGAGGCGGCGCGCCCCGCGTCAGCCATCGTCGAGCGGCCGGCGACCGCCGTGGCCGGCGTCGGGCTCATGCCAGTGCTCCACCGCGTCTTCGCCTTCCTCCCAGCAGAGATAGACCTCCCGGCCCTCCCGCAGCGAGGGGAAGTCGACCAGCCCCCGATCGAGGTCGCGCAGCACGACCTCCATCTCGCGCAGCTCCGTGAGGGCCGTGCGCATGGAGAGGAAGGCTGCCGATACCACCTGCCCGGGGCTTCCGCCACCGTTGGACGGTCCCGCCTCGGCCAAGGCGGCGCGCGCCTCCTCGTCGTTGAGCCCCTCACGGGCGGCACGTAGCCTCTCGAGGCGCTCTCTCACCCACGGCAGGGCCGCGTCGGCCTGCTCGGCGCTGTAATGGAGCCGGTGGACCACGCTCAGCCGGCGGCGGTGACGCCGGCCGCTTCGCGGAGGCTCTCAGACAACAGCCGGGCGTCCGCGTCGGACACGGTGCGCAGCTGCCCCTGGAAGGCCAGATGCCAGTGCTCGGCCGGCCACTTGCCCACGTGCTCCAGCTTCGGGGCCAGCTCGATGGCGGGCACGAACTGCTCGTCTTCGAGCACGAGCACCGGCTCGGTCTCGAAGCGCCACGGGTATGGGTCCACCTTCCCGGGCTTTCCGGGCCAGACCGGCTCGCGGTCCTCGAACATCGCCGAGGTCACCCGCACGATCCCGCCGAAGGCCTGGACGACGGTCAGGTAGAAGACGATCTCGTCGCCCGGCTCGATCTGCTCGGCCATGCGCCGGCGGCCCTCCTTGGCGCCGATCAGCCGGAAGCCGCGATCGCGCGTGGCGCGGAAGTTGTCCACCGAGCCGGTGAGGACCCAGGTCTTCATGGTCACAGGGTAACCGGGCGCCATTGGGGATATCACGGAAACTTGGGGCTGACAGCGTGCCCGTTTCCGCGCTCTCCGTGCGGGTAGGTCGCAGTCATGGACACAGAGAAGCCCAACCAGCCCCGCACCGCGGACCCCGGCACCGCCGAGGGCGGTTTTCCCGAACCTCCGGCTGACTCGGACGACCTGCCCGATCGCGACCGCGATCCCCACCACGCGCTCAACAACCCGGTGGGGGAGCCCGACCCCACCGAGTGGCCCGATCCCTACGAGAAGCGTGAGGACCCGCGCGATCCGCCGGATCCCGATGGGCAGCCCTTCGGCGAGGAGCCTCACGCGCCGACGGGGAGCATCAGCACCAGCGAGCCCCACCCCTCACAGGATCTCGAGGCCCGCGACAGGGCCACACCCCCGGAGCGCGACAACCTCGACGACTGAACGGCAGAGCGGGGAGGAACGCAGCCGGAACGTCAGGGGAGGAGCGCAGCCGGAACGTCAGGGGAGGAGCGCAGCCGGAACGTCGTTCCGGCGAGCACCGGACCCAAGGATCTCCGGCGAGCACCGGACCCAAGGATCTCCGGCGAGCACCGCACCGGGGGCTCTCCGGCGAGCACCGCACCCCCGTCATCTCCGCGGCCGGCAAGCGGGTGGTGGTGATCGGCGGCGGTGACACCGGCATGGACTGCCTGTCGAGCGCCAACCGCGAGGGCGCCGAGAGCGTGCTGATGCTCGACGTCTACGGCACCGTGCCCGAGGGTGGGCGCTACGCCGACACCCCCTGGCCGCAGGCCCCCCGCCGTACGGAGACCACCTACGCGCTCGACGAGGGCGGCGAGCGCCGCTTCGGGACTCAGGTCACGCTCCTCGAGGGCGAGGGCCGGCGCCTCGCGCGCGCGCACGCCCGCCAGGTCGAGGGCAGCTCTTCGCGCGACCTGCAGCCGGTGCCTGGCTCGGAGTTCATGGAGGAGGCCGAGTTGTGCCTGGTGGCGATCGGCTTCACCCATCCGGCACACGACGGCCTGATCTCCGACCTGGGCCTCGACCTCGACGCCCGAGGCAACGTGCGGGCCAAGGCCTTCGCCACCTCGCGCGACGGCGTGTACGCTGCCGGCGACGCCCGTGTCGGGCAGTCGTTGATCGTGAACGCGATCGCCGACGGGCGGCGAGCGGCGCGCATGGTCGACCGCAGGCTCCGCGAATTTGCGGCTGCCCCCGAGGGCGCCGCGGCCTGAGGCCCGACCCTTACAGAACTTGGTCCCACGCTTGAGGATCGCCGCTTCGGGAAAGCGTGGCCCCATGAACCGCCGATCGCTCGCCTGCTGCGTCCTTGCCGCCCTCGGACTCGGGGCGGCCCTGCCCGCCGTCAGCGCGGCGGCGCCGCGCGTGACCACCGTGGCTCGCGGCCTCAGCGTGCCGTGGGAGATCGCGTTCCTCCCCGACGGCCGGGCGCTGGTGACCGAGCGGCCCGGGAGGGTGAGGCTGCTCACCAGCAACGGCCGGCTCCAGCGCCGTCCCGTCGCGCGGGTGCGCGTCTCCGCCAATGGCGAGGGCGGCCTGCTCGGTCTCGCGCTCGACCCGCTCTTCGGGCGGTCGAACAACTTCGTCTACCTCTACTACACGACCGCCTCGGGCATGAAGCTCGCCCGCTACCGCTTCCGCGGCGGCCGGCTGCGGCGCGACCGCGTGATCCTGGGGCGCATCGCCGCAGGGCCGATCCATGACTCGGGGCGGATCGCCTTCGGCCCGGACGGACGGCTCTACGTGGCCACCGGGGACGCGGGCGACGAGAGCCTTCCGCAGCGTCCGCGCTCGCGCAACGGCAAGTTCCTGCGCCTAAGCCCCAGCATCTACCGCGGCCGCGGCGGCCGCGCCCAGGTATTCAGCCGCGGGCACCGCAACCCGCAGGGCTTCGACTGGCAACCTGGCACCGGGCGCCTGGTGTCGACCGAGCACGGGGCCGAGACCAACGACGAGGTCAACGTGGTCCGCCGCGGCGGCAACTACGGCTGGCCGCTGGTGGAGGGCCCCCGCCACGGGCGATTCGTGGCTCCGATCGCGACCTACCGCCCGTCCGTGGCCCCCTCCGGCGCCACCTTCGTCACCCGGCGCGGGTCGGCCTGGACGGGCGACTATCTCTTCGCCACGCTCGTCGGCGAGCACATCCGGCGGCTCGAGATCTCGCCCCGAGGCCGGGTCACCGACCAGCACGTGCTCTACCGGGGCCGCTTCGGGCGCGTGCGCACGGTGGTGGAGGCCCCGAACGGCGCGGTCTACGCGCTCACCAGCAACCGGGACGGCCGCGGCGACCCCACAGCCGCCGACGACCGCATCCTGCGCTTCCGTCCGCCTCGCCGGCCCGGCTGAGTGCCGTAAATCGTCGCAGACGGCGTATCAGCCCCTGACGGCGCCCTCATTGAAGGAAGAGCAGCCGCCTAGGTACGCGACCGGGGCCAACGCCGCCGCTCGCGGACACGAGCGCCCGGCGCCGGCGGCGAAGGCGGGTCATCCGCAGAATCACCTGAAACGGGGCGCGGCGGGCGCGGCGCCCCTTGCCCGTCGAGCTGTGTACGCAAGCCGGCGAGCGAGGCCTCCAGCTCGCCTATTCGCTCCTCCATCTCGCCCCGCTGCGATGTAGCAACCCCTGCGGTCGCGGGCGCCGGCTCGGCCCGTGGACCGTCGAGAGGCTGGCCGGCGGGGGGCTCGCCACGGGCCGCCTGCGCGGCCTGATCGGCGGCCCGAGCCGCCGCGGGAGGGCGGGTCATCGTGCGTGCGAAGGGCACGGCGAGCAGCACGGCGAGCGCCGCCATCCGGAAGCCCCAGCCATAGGCGTCGCGGGCCGCTCCCGCGGTCTCGCGCGCGGCGATCTCGTCGAAGCCGGGGCCCAGCTCGAAGCGCTCGGAGTGCGAGGCGCCGCTGTAGTCGGCGAACGCCCGCATCCCCAGCCCGAGGGCCATCTCAGGGGGCAGCTCCGCCTGGTCGTTGGCGTCGATGATGTCCTCCTTGGCGTACTCGAGCGTGTAGCCGGAGGCGGTGATGAGCGTGGCCACGAGCAGCGCGATCCCGAGCGCGGCACCGAGCTGGCGGGCGGTGTTCACGATCCCCGACGCCAGCCCCAGCTCCTGGCCGGACACGGCGCCCATCGCCCCCACGTTCGTCGACGGGAACACGATGCCGAGCCCGATGCCGATCATCGTCAACCCGGGCAGCACGATCAGGTAGTCCCACCATGACTCCGAGGTGGACGGGACGAAGGAGAACCAAACGAGCCCGACGGCCATGATGATCAGCGCGGGCACAGCGAGCTGTCGCGGCGGCCGGGTGTCGGCGCCCTTGCCGATCAGCGGCCACACCAGCATGCCGGTGACCGGCACCGGGATCAGGGCGAGGGCCGCCTCCCAATGGTCGTAGCCCCACAGGTTCTGGAACACGAGCGACAGCAGAAATAGCGCGCCGAACGCGCCGGCGGCGAACAGGACCATCGCGGTGTTGGCGCCGGTGAACTGCTTGTTCTTCATCAGCGCCCGGGTGATCATCGGCCAGCGCCCGTAGCGTTGGGAGAGATAGAACGCGCCCGCCAGCAGCACCGATCCCTGGAGCAGGAAGAGGATCAGAGCGTCGTCCCAGCCGCGGGCGTTGGCCTCGGCCAGGGCGAAGGTGAGGCTGAAGACCGCGAGCGTGAGCAGCGCCATGCCCA
>JACCUE010000234.1 GCA_013812005.1 Thermoleophilaceae bacterium | reverse complement strand
CTTTTGCGATGGGCTCGCCGGCCGGCGGGCTCGGCCCGCCGAGGCCGGCCACCAACGAGGTGGGCTCACCGGCCTGCAAGCCCGGCCCGCCCAGGCCGGCCATCAATGCGACCACGGCTATCAGGGGGACCGGGTGATTCAGGCCAGCAGCTCCCGCAGCTCGGCGGGCTCGGTGACCGGCGCCCGGCACGCAAAGCCCTCGCAGACGTAGGCGGCGCCACGCCCGTCCACGGGGCCGCGTCCCTCCAGCAGGGGAACGCCGTCGGGCTCGCCGCCGGCCAGCACGACGTGGGGGCGAAACTGCGCTCGCACGGTGCGCTCGAGCGCGCGGGTGTCCTCGCCGGCCAGGGCCACCTCGCGGACCGTGGCCAGGTGAAAGCCGATCGCCTGCAGCAGGTGGGAGAAGGCCTGCGGGTGGCGGGCCGCCAGTGGGTGCAGCAGCGCCAGGACACCGACCGCCCGGTCCTCGTAGGCGTGCTCGCCGGTGAGCGCGGAAAGGCGCAGCAGCGCCAGCGCGGCGGTCGAGTTGCCCGCCGGGATGGGGTGGTCCTCGAGGTCCTTGCGCCGCGCCACGAGCTGCTCGTGGTCGGAGGAGGTCTCGTAGAACCCGCCCCGCTCCCCGTCGGCGAAGCGCTCGATCATCGTGTCCGCCAGCTCGCGGGCGGCTGCGAACCAGCGGGGCTCGAAGGTGGCCTCGTACAGCACCAGCAGCGCCTCGAGCAGGAAGGCGTGGTCCTCGAGGTAGGCGTTGAGCTTGGCCTCGCCGTCCTTGTAGGTGCGCAGCAGGCGACCCTCCTCGTCGCGCAGGTCGCGCAGCACGAACTCGGCCGCGGTGCGGGCGGCGTCGAGGAAGTCCTCGCGCTCGAGCACGGCTCCCGCCTCGGCCAGCGCGGCGATCATCAACGCGTTCCAGGAGGTGAGCCGCTTGTCGTCGAGCCCCGGCCAAACGCGCTTGGCGCGCGCCTCGTAGAGACGGCGGCGGATCTCGTCGAGCCCGGGTGGCTCCTCGGCTCCACGGGTGAGAATCGTGCGTCCCTCGAAGTTACCTCCCGGGTGCACCCCGTAGTAGGCGGCCGCCACGGCGGCGTCGTCGGGGCCCAGCACCTCGCGTAGCTGCTCGGGGGTCCATACGTAGAAGAGGCCCTCCTCGCCCTCGGAGTCGGCGTCCAGGGCGGAGAAGAACCCGCCCTCCGGACCGCGCATCTCGCGCAGCGCCCACTCCAGCGTCTCCTCGCACACCTGGCGAAACAGCGGCTCCGCGGTCACCTGCCAGCCGTGCAGGTAGGCACGGGCAAGCAGCGCGTTGTCGTAGAGCATCTTCTCGAAGTGGGGCACCAGCCAGCGCTCGTCGACCGCGTAGCGGGCGAACCCACCACCCACCATGTCGTACATCCCGCCCGCCGCCATCGCCCGCAGCGTGCCGGCGCTCATCTCGGTCTCACCGCGGCCCAGCAGGAACTCGATGGTGGACGCTGGCGGGAACTTCGGCGCGCCGCCAAAGCCCCCGAAGCGGCTGTCGTACATCGCTCGCAGCCCCCGGACGGCGCCATCGAGCACCGACGGGCTGATCGGCTCTCCAGACGGCTCCAGGCCGGCGCCGCCCTGCAGGCGCTCGGCCACGCGATCGCCCGTGGCCCGGATCTCGTCAGCGCGCTCGCTCCACGCCTCCGCCACCGCCCGCAGCACCTGCAGCCAGCTGGGCATGCCCTGGCGCTCCTGCGGCGGGAAGTACGTGCCGGCGTAGAAGGGCACCTGCTCCGGCGTGAGGAAGGCGTTCAGCGGCCAGCCCCCGTGGCCCGTCATCGCCTGGCATGCCTCCATGTAGATCGAGTCGAGGTCCGGGCGCTCCTCGCGGTCGAGCTTGATGCACACGAAGTGCTCGTTCATGTAGGCGGCCGTGGCCTCGTCCTCGAAGGACTCGCGCTCCATAACGTGGCACCAGTGGCAGGCCGAGTAGCCGATCGACAGCAGGATCGGGCGGCTCTCCTCCCGGGCGCGGGAGAGGGCGCGGTCGCCCCACGGCTCCCACGCCACCGGG
>JACCUE010000285.1 GCA_013812005.1 Thermoleophilaceae bacterium | reverse complement strand
CCGCCGGTGGCCTCGAGCGCGGTGTGCAGGCCCACGCCGCGGATCACCAGCGCGCCGGGCATGCTCTCCTCCTCGATGGCGGCGCCCAGGATGAGCAGGGCGTCGAGGGTCGAGCGGGTGTCCGCCGAGTCGAGGTAGTTGCGCACGGCCACCGGCTCGTCGCACATCGCACCGAAGAGCGCCGCCCGGTGGGAGATCGACTTGTCGGGCGGGGGGCGGAAGCCTCCCCGCAGCGGGCCGGACGGATCGAACCGGACCGAGCTCACGCCGAGGCGACGGGGAATCCGAGCTCTGAGATCAGCTCCCGGGCGCGACCGGCCTGCTCGTCACCGGCGATCCAGAGCGTGATCGCCCCCGTGCGCATGTCCGAGGCCGGGGCAAGCGCCAGATCGACGATGTTCACACCGGCTTTTCCGAGGGCCAGAGCCACCTGGGCGACGATACCGGGGCGGTTGGGGACCGTGAGGCGGAGCTCGTGAATGGCGCCCTCGGCCGATTCGGCGTCCAGCAGGCGCCTGCGATCGGCGGCGGCATGCTCGTTCCAGGCCGTGATCGCGTCGGCGTCGCCCGCCCTGAGGACCTTCGAGGCGCGGCGCAGACCCTCCACGGCGGCGTCGACCTCGTCGGCGATCGCCTTCCGGTTGGCCACGTAGATGTCGGTCCAGATGGCGGAGTTGGCCCCCGCGACCCGCGTGGCGTCGCGGAAGCTCGGGCCGATCCGCGGCAGATCCCCGCGGCCCGCAGCCTGGGAGACCAGCACGTTGGCCATCACGTGGGGCAGATGGCTGACGGCGGCCAGTAGGCGGTCGTGGGACACGGCGTCGACGGCCACCGGGCGGGCGCCGAGCGAAGCGATGAGGCGATACAGGCGCTCGTAGAGGATGCCCGACGAGGACCCGGAGGGGGTGAGGTACCAGACGGCGTTCTGGAAGAGGTCGCGGCGGGCGTGCTCCACACCCGCGGTCTCGGCGCCCGCGATCGGGTGCCCGCCCACGAACCGCTCGTCGGGAAACGTTTCCACGAGCCCGCGCTTGACCGAGCCGACATCGGTCACCACGCAGTCCGCCGGAGCGGCCGCAAGCGCTGCGGCGACCTGTTCCGGGAGCGCTCCGACCGGACCGCAGCAGAAGCACACCTCAGCCCCTTCGAGCGCCTCCGCGAGCGACCCCGCCACCCGGTGGATGGCCCCCAGCTCTCGAGCGCGGCCGAGCCGCTGCCGGGAGCGGCCGAAGCCCACGACCTCGGCCCCGGGGACATGCTGGGTGGCGGCCATTCCGATCGAGCCCCCGATCAGACCTACGCCGATTACCGCGACCCTCACGCGCGGCACTCCCGCGCGATCCGCCGCAGCCGGTCGTCGAAGGTGAGCAGCTCGGCCTCGTGGCGGTGTGCACAGGCCAGCACGAGCGCGTCGGGGAGTCGCAGCGATCGGTGCCGGGCGCGGAGCCGCGCCGCGGAGCGGGCCAGCTCGGCGTCGACCGGGACGACCTCCGTCCGGCTGTCGCGGACGAAGCCGTCGACGATCCCCTCGTGCCCTCTCCTCATCGGTCCCACCAGGACCTCTGCGTAGGCGCTGGCCACCAGCAACAGCCGATCCTCGCGCGCGGCCCTCGCGCGCAGCTCGGTGATTGCGCGGGAATGATGGGCGTCCCCGGCCCCCAGCAGACCGATCAGCACGCTTGCGTCGAGAGCTACCGCTCCCACTCGGCGCGCAACTCGTCGAGGTATCCGGGCGGATAGGTGCCGGGCGGCAGTGCCCCGGCGTAACGGTCGATCACGTCCTGGACGCGCTCGATCTCCAGCCGGCCGCGCCCGGCCGCGCGGACAGTCAGCTGATCGCCGGGCTCCATGCCGGCGTCGCGCAAGACGTCCACCGGGATGGTCACCTGATTTTTGCTGGAGAGCTTGGCCACCGCTTTACTATCGTACCAACATAGTAAAGGCATCAGCCGACTGCGTCGAAGGGGCCGCTGCCCCCCTTGTGCGACACCGCGCCGCGCCGAGCCCTCGCCGCCTCCGCAAGCCCGTCCAGCACCTCGACGGTCGTGTCCCAGTCCATGCAGGCGTCGGTGATCGACTGGCCGTAGGTGAGCGGTTCTCCCGTGCCCAGGTCCTGGCGTCCGAAGACCAGGAACGACTCCAGCATCATGCCCACGATCGCCCGGTTGCCGCCGGCGATCTGGGCGCCCACGTCTGCGGCCACCCCCGGCTGGCGCGCAGGGTCCTTTCCGCTGTTGTCGTGGGAGGCGTCGATCACCAGGCGCTCGGCCAACCCGGAGCCGCGGAGCTTGGAAAGGGTGTCGGCCACCCACTCGGCGGTGTGATTGGGCTTTCCGCTGCCGCCGCGCAGGATCACGTGGCAGTCGGGATTGCCGCGGGTGTGGAGGATCGCGGGCGTGCCGCTGGGCTCGACGCCGGCGAACACGTGAGTCGCCGCCGCGGCGCGCACCGCGTCCACCGCCACCTGCACGTTGCCGTCGGTACGGTTCTTGAACCCCACGGGCATCGACAGGCCAGACCCGAGCTGGCGGTGGATCTGGCTCTCGGTGGTGCGGGCGCCGATCGCGCCCCACGCCACCGTGTCGGAGATGTACTGGGGGGTGATCGGATCGAGGAACTCACACCCAACCGGCAGCCCGAGCGCCAGCACCTCCAGCAGCAGCTCACGGGCCATCCGCAAGCCGGTGTTCACGTCGCCGGACCCGTCGAGGTCGGGGTCGTTGATCAGGCCCTTCCACCCTGTCGTGGTACGTGGCTTCTCGAAGTAGACGCGCATGGCCACGCACAGATCGTCCGCCAGCTCGGACGCCGGCGTCGCCAGCCGGCGCGCGTACTCGAGGCCGGCGTCCACGTCATGCACGCTGCAGGGACCCACGACCACCAGCAGACGGTCGTCGGTGCCGTTGAGGATCTCCGCGATCTCGGCCCTGCCCTTCATCACCACGTCGGCGTGCTCTCCCAGCAACGGAAGGCGCTCGCGCAGCAGCGCGGGGGTGTTCAGCGCGATGACCTGGGCGATCCGCCGGTCGCTGACGCGATCGACGTTCGTGGGTCTGCTCGCGCTCACCTGATCCCGTCCTGCCCGGCCTGGTCGTTCATCGCGGTCATCTTCTCTGTCCTCCTGGAGCCTCTGAGAGTTGGGGGGCGATCCGGCCTCTGTCCTGGGCTCGCTCGCAGGCGTCCGGCCCGGGACAGTTCCGGGTCGGCGGCGGGAGGCCTGCCGAAGCCGGACGCCTAGCTAAATCGCCAATAGGCCCAGGTGCACAGACGAGCGCCCCGGCGGGCGTCGGTGAGGGGGGTCTGCGCGGCCTCGGGGTGCATGGGCGTCACTTTTACCACGGATCGGTCGTCGGGGCGAGACGCTCGCTCAACTCCCCGTGCCGCAGGCTTTCAGGCCGTAGGCCTTGGC
>JACCUE010000258.1 GCA_013812005.1 Thermoleophilaceae bacterium | reverse complement strand
GGACATGGTCGAGAGCGGGGGCTACCAGCTCGGCAACGTGACCAACAGCCTCGACCAGGAGCGCGCCGAGTCGGTCGTCTTCTACGCGCCGGGAGCCGAGGCGGAGGCCAAGGACGTGAGTCGCGAGTTGAACATCACCCAGCGCGAGGAGATCGACCCCGACATCCAGGCGCTCGCGGGCGACGCGAGCGTGGTAGTCGTGGTCGGCGCGGACAGGACGTGAGGGGAGATTGCGCTCCTCGCCATCGGCCCGCTAGGAGAAGATTCCCGCGTCGCGATTGGCCTCCGCGGCCTGCTCGAGCAGCAGTCGGTCCACCAGCGTGAGCGTCCGGCCTGCGACCTCGATCGTCGCGCCGTCGTGGGGCGGGTACCAGAAGGCGCGCATCCGCCGCTCGGTCAGCTCAGGCGGGTCACCGGGCCGCACACGGCGCAGCCCCTCGAACTCCTCGCGCGTCACGTAGCGGCCCTCACCCTGGGGGATGCGCGGCAGCGGCTCCCCCGTTGCGGCCAGATCGACCACGTCGCCGAAGAGGGCGAGCAGCCGCTCCTGGCTGACGATGTCGAGTGACAGCGCGGTCTCGTCAGCCGGATCGATCGGGAAGCGGTCCACCCTCACGATGTCGCCCGTATCGAAGTCGCTGTCGACGAAGTGGGCGGACACGCCCCATGCGGCGAGGCCCTCGAGGATGGCCACGTTGTAGCCGCCAAGCCCGCGGATGTCCGGCAGGGGAGAGGGGTGGAAGTTGAGGCACCCGGCCGAGCCCAGCTCGATGAGGGGCGTGCGGATGCGCTTCCAGAACAGAAACGAGAGGACGAAGTCGACATCCTCGAGGTCGATGCGGGCGCCGCCGGGATCCTCGATGGCGGCGTACAGGTCGTCGTCGCTGGCCGCAGCGATGCCATGGCGCGAGGCGGCCATGTCCAGCCGCTGCTCGGGCCCCGCGAGGCCGGGCTGCTCGGGCGCCACCACGGCTACCACCTCCCAACCTCGTTGCACGAGGTGCTCCAGCGCACCCACGGCGGAGCGCTTGTGCTTGCCCATGAAGACCGCCTTCACGCCAGCAGCCTCTCGTACAGCGCCAGGGTGCGCCTTCCGATCGCATCCCAGGAATAGGGGCCGGCGGCCGCGGCCGCGGCATGCCGCTCGAGCGCCGCTCGGCGTTCGGGGTGTGAGATCAGGTCGGTGAGCGCGCCCCGCAGCGCATCGGGATCCTCCGCAGGCACGAGCTTGGCGGCGCCGTGACGGCGACCCACCTCGGAGAAGCCGCCGACATCGGACAGCACCATCGCCTTGCCGAAGGCAAGCGCCGTGTACAGGACGCCCGACTGGTCGATCTCGCGGTAGGGCAGCACCACGATGTCCGCGCGACGCAGGTAAGCGGGCAGCTCGGAGTCGGGAACGAATCGTTCGACGAAGCGAACCGTCCCCTCAGCGGCGGCCGCGGCCCGCTTGAGCGGCTCGACGGACATCCACGGGCGGCCGACGATCCACAGCTCCGCTCCTTCCACGCCGCGAAACGCTTCGAGCAGCACGTCCACCCCCTTGTACGGGCGAAGCACGCCGAAGCAGAGGATCACGGGCCCCTCCACGCGAGCCAGTGCCCCCGGGAGCGGGTCTTCGGAGCTCTGTCGCGTGAGGTAGTCGAACGCGCCGTGAGGGATCACATGCACCCGCGCGGGGTCGGCTCCGTAACGGTCCACCAGCTCCTGGGCGCTCACGTCGGTATGCGCCACCACGGCGTTGGCCCTCGCGGCCACCAGGCTCGCAGCGCGTTCGGTGAGCCGTCCCCTTCCGCGTCGCAGCACGTTGTGCGAGGTGAAGACGGTCGGGGTCCGGTGGGCCATCAGGAACGCGTCAAGCGCCTCGAGGGTGAGCCACTGGTAGTGGACCACGTCCGCGGTCGTGGTTCCTCGACGGTGGCGCAGCATGTCGGGCACATGCTCGAGGGCGCGGAGTGCGCGTCTGTGGGCCGTTGAGCGGTGCCCTCTCGTCGCCCGGCGGTAGAACGCCTGCTCCACGGCAAATCCGCTGCTGGGTGGAAGCGGCCCGTAGAGGTAGGGGCTCATCAGCAGCTCGACCTCGGCCCCCGCCCGGGTCAGAGCCGCCGCGAGCGAGAAGTCATACGGGGGGGTGTAGGAGGGGGGATCCACGAGCTGCACGCGCATGCGCGTCATTGTCCCGGCTCGGCCTTCGCCGGATCACGACGGCGGGAGGCACTAGCTTTCCGGCGGTGGAATCGAGCCTTGTGCGTGTCGTTTTCGTGGTGCTGGTGCTCGCCACCGGCGCGGCGTTCCTGATCGCGCAGTCCCTGAAGGCCGAAGAGCCGCTCGTGTTGCGCTTCGCTGTGGACCGCGAGGCCTTTTCCCCCAACGGGGACGGCTACCAGGACAGGGTGAGGCTGGGCTTCGACCTCTCGGAGCCGGCCGAGGTCTCCTTCTCGGTGATCGACCCCGACGGCG
>JACCUE010000254.1 GCA_013812005.1 Thermoleophilaceae bacterium | reverse complement strand
CGCCGGAGTCGACCAGCACCTGACCCGTCCGCTTTCCGAGCCGGGGCGACTCCTCCACTGCGGCGTCGGCGCGCTCGCGATCCACGTAGCCGAGGTCCACGATCACATCGGCGATGAGTTGCGACGGCCCGGTGCGCCGCCGGGGCGGGGTCAGGCCGGTGCCGCTGCCTTCGGGCACGGATGCCTTGGCGGTGGGGCCCCCGGAGACCGGGTGGAGAACCGAGCTTGCACCGCGGTGCTCGCTCATCGGGCGTCGACCACGTGCTGCCTGAGGGTGCCGGCGTCGACGAATCCCTCTATCAGCCGCGCGCGGCGCTTCTTGCCTACGATCACGACGGCAGGAGCCTGGGCCACCCCGAGATCGCTGACGATGCCGCGATACCTGGCCAGGTTCTGGATGCCGTCCCTGAAGACGGCGACGCGCTTCAGGCCACGCAGCGACGCCACGCCTTCGGCGGTTGCCAAGTCGTCGGCGCCGCCCTGTCCGAGGAACAGGACCACGACCTTGCGGTCGCGCAGGGCGCGCCCGACGTCGGCGGGTACGCCCGCGGGTAGCGCGGCTCTGGCCTTCGGGGGGCGCGCCGGGGTGTTGCGGTTACGAGTAGACCTGTTGCGCTCCCGAGCCGGCTTGGCGTCGTCGGTGGGCCGAGGCTCTACGCGGTCATCGCGCGCCGTGTCCTTTCCCTTGGAGGCAGGCCCGGCGGGACCGTTGGCCTTCTTGACGGGTGCCGGGGAGACAGGTGTCGGCGCGGGCGTGGGCGCCACGGCAGTTGAGGCGCTGTCGGCTGCACTCTGGTTGGCGCCGCGGGCGGCGAAGAGGGTCGCGGTGGCCAGGACCAGACCGAGGAGCGCCAAGAGCAAAGGACGGGAAACTGCCATACGCGCCGTATCGACCGAACTGGACGAATGTTTAGGCCCGTGGGGGCCCCCTCCGACCCGACGAGCCCATTGCAGCGCTCCTCATCGTTTCGATTGGCGCGTCGAGACCCGTCCACAGCTCGAGGCTGCGGGCGCCTTGGCGCACGAGTACTTCCAGCCCCTCCACCACTCGCGAGCCACGGGACCGGCCCCAGGCCACCACCGGCGTCGGACCCTCGCCGTACACGAGATCGACCACGGTAGCCGGAGGGTCGATCCCGTCGAGGCCCAACGCGGCCTGGCCGTCGGCAGCATCCACCGAGCTGCCGAGCCCGACGCTGGTGCAGTTCACGAGCAGGTCGGCCCGTCCGGGGCGGGTGACGTGGCGGGCACCCAGATCGGAGGCGAGTCGCTCGGCACGCCCGGGGGTGCGGTTCCAGACCGACACCTCGGCCGCGCCTGCGTCGATCAGGGCCCACACCGCGGCCCGGGCCGACCCGCCGGCCCCCAATACGAGCGCGCGCAGGCCGGCCACCGGCTGGGCGAGGGCGTCGAGCAGGCCGCCGGCGTCGGTGTTCTCGGCCTCGATCTCCCCGTCCGGGCGAAACGTGAGGGTGTTGGCGGCGCCGATCGCCTCAGCGGCTCGGCTGCGGAGGTCGGCGAGGCGGTGGGCTGCAGCCTTGTGCGGCACGGTCACGTTCAGCCCCTTGAAGCCCGAGCCGGGCAGCGCCCGCACCGTCTCGTCGAACCCAGCCGGGGGCAGCGGCACCGGAACGTAGAGCCAGTCCATGCCCAGCTCGGCCAGAGCCGCGTTGTGCATGACCGGCGAGCGGCTGTGCGCCACCGGGAAGCCTGCGACCCCGAGCAGCGTACGCGGCATCAGCAGTCCGTCGGGGATTCGCCGCCGCGCGCCGCGCGTTCTTGGTTGTAGCGATCGACGTTGGCCTGGAACTCCGCGTCGGTCTCCGAGAATGCATGCTCGCCGCACGTGTTGGGCTTGACCACGTAGAAGAGGAACCCCGTCTTCGCCGGCTTGGCCGCGGCCTGCAGGGATGCGAGACCGGGACTGCCGATCGGACCCGGCGGCAGGCCCTGCCGCTCACGCGTGTTGTAAGGCGAGTCGACCCCCAACTCGGACTCGGTGAGCGGACGGGTCCAGTTGTTGGTGGCAAACCGGATGGTGGCGTCGATCCCTAACGGGATGCCCTCGCTCAGGCGGTTGTAGATCACCGAGGCGATCACCGGCCGCTCCTTGGCCACCTGGGCCTCGCGCTCGACCATCGAGGCGATCACCAGCACGTCGTATCGGGTGAGGTTCTTTCGCTTGGCAAAGCTCATGTCCACCTTGGCGAACTCACGCTCGAAGGTCCGCAACTGCTGCTTCACCAGCTCCCGGGTGCCCTGACCGCGCTTGAGCTCATAGGTCGCGGGAAAGAGAAAGCCCTCCAGATCGCTCGCGCCCTTGGCGCCGTAGTCCGAGGGGTCGAGCAGCGGGGAACGCTTCGTCAGGGCCAGGTAGTCGCCCTCGAGGTCGTCCCCGACCAGACCCTTCACCTCACGCCGCGCGCGGCCCTCGGGCACGGTGATGCTCACGGTCTGCGTGGCGGGCGACTGAGACAGTGCGTCGATGGCGGCGGCATAGCTCATGTCCTCGCGCAGCGAGAATCTCCCGGCCTTGAAGTCCCCCGAACGCCCCGAGAGGGTGGCCCGCGCCCGGAAGAAGAACGCGTTCGAGACCACGCCCCGCTCGGCCAGCAGGTCGGAGATCGTCCCCACTCCCGAGCCCGAGGGGATCATGACCGCCACGGTGCCCTCGCCCTCTCCCTTGAAGGGCTGGTAGAGGGAGAACAGAAACCAGGCCACCGCCAGCGCCAGCACGCCGGCCACGGCCAGCGGGATGAGCCTGCGCCGGCGGGGGCGAGTCCGGCCGAGGCCCCCGCCCTGGGCCCGCCTGCGCTCGAGGACTCTCTGAGCCTTGGCTCGGCGAGCTGCCCCGCGGTCGGGGGCGCCGGGGGGCGGAGCCGGTGCTCGCTGAGCGCTCGGCAGCTTGAGCACGGGCCGCCCTGGGTCCACCGCAGGGTTACGGGGCCCATCAACTTCCGCGACGGGCTCGGGCTCGACCGGCTCGGGCTCAGGCTCCACCGGCTCGGGCTCGGGCCAAGGTTCGACCGGCTCGGGCTCAGGCTC
>JACCUE010000244.1 GCA_013812005.1 Thermoleophilaceae bacterium | reverse complement strand
GCTCCATCAGCGCCTCGTCGAGTCGGTAGGGGGCCAGCAGCGCCCGCCGGGCCTGCGATGCGGCCGCGTCGTCTCCCATGCTCACCCATACGTCGGTGTAGAGCGCGGCGGCCCCCGCGACCGCCGCTGCGGGGTCGGTGGTCACGGTCACCTGCCCCTCAGCGCGGGCTCCGCTTTGGTCCCATCCCTGGGGAGCCAGCTCCGCCGGCGTGGCCACCGCCACCTCGAGCCCCGCCTTGGCGCCGAGCACCATCAGCGAGCGGGCCACGTTGTTGCCGTCGCCCACGTAGGCCAGCTTGAGGCCCTCGAGGTCACCGAAGCGCTCGCGCAGGGTGAGCAGATCGGCCAGGGCCTGGCAGGGATGGTGATCGGCGGTGAGCATGTTCACGACCGGCACGTCCGCATAGGCGGCCAGTTCCTCCAGCACCCCGTGAGGGGTTGTGCGCACGCAGATGGCCTGCACCAGGCGCGACAGCACGAGCGCGGTGTCGCGCACCGACTCTCCGCGCGAGAGCTGCAGCTCGCCTCCGCGCAGCACCACGGGATGGCCGCCCAGCTCGGTCACGCCGACCTCGAAGGAGACGCGGGTGCGGGTGGAGGGTTGCTCGAACACGAGCGCCACGCTCTTGCCCTCGAGCGCCCGGGAGGAGAGCCGCGCGGCCTTCAACTCGGCGGCGCGGTCGAGCATCCAGGCCAGCTCGGCGGTCGTAAGCTCTTCTCCGGTCAGGAAATGCCGAGTCACTCACCGATCCTATTGAGGGCGCTGTCGTGGAACCTCTTCCACGGGCGCGACCATCCGCCCGGCCCCGCGCTGCACACCTGGCGCTCGCGTCTGCTGCGGCACACCGAGAGGGGGCCCACCCACGCTCAGGTCAACCGCCCATTGGCAGACGAGTTCGCCGGCCTGCTCGCCGGCTGGGACTGGCACGTGGCGCTGCTCCAGGAGGCGCCGCCGCGCTGGCTCGCCCCGCTGGCCCGGCGCTGCGGCGCGAGCGGGGCGTCGGCGCTCACCTCGCGCAACTCCATCGCCTTCGTGCGCGGCGCGCTCGCGGAACTCAACCCCGACCTGATCGCGTCCAACGAGGGTGGGTCGAACATGTTGCTGGTGCGCGCGCCGGGCCGCATCGTCGCGGTGGAAAGGATCACCCTGGCCGCTGCCCCCGAGCGGCGGCGGATGCTGCTCTCCCGCCTCGAGCTGGCCGATGGCCGGCGGTTGGCCGTCGCCTGCGTGCACCTGTCGGTGCCCGGCACCCGCCAGGCCGCCGGCGAGGCCGTTCGCGGAGCCGAGCGCGCGATCGGGTTCGCCGGCGCCGACCCACTGATCTTCGGAGGCGATCTGAACCTGCGTCCCGCGCGCGAGCCGCGCGCTTTCGCCGAGCTGAGCGACCGGCTCGGTCTCACACCGCCCACTGCGACCCAGGCGATCGACCACCTGCTGGCTCGCGGCCTCGCCGTGGTGGCGCCCCCGCGTGCGCTGCCCGCGACCGCCCGCGAGGTCTCCGAGCCGGACGGGCTGCGCGTGCGCCTGTCCGACCACGCCCCCGTCACCGCCACGTTCGGCATGCGATAGTCCGCAATGGCGAGCGCCACACTGACATAGGAGGAGCGAGGAGATGGCCCAACAGCGACGGAGCAGCCAGTCGAAGCGGGGCGGTCGGCCCGCGTCGAGCGCGTCCCGGTCTGAGGGCAGCGCCAAGTCGGGCGGCCGGGCGTCGTCCTCGCGGTCGAAGTCAGCCTCTTCGGGCGCCGGCGCGGCATCCTCGGCCAAGCGCTCGGCCGCGGCCAAGAAGGCGGCGGCCACCAAGCGAAGAGCTTCCAGGGAGCGCTCCGCAGCGGCCAAGAAGGGGGCGGCCAAGCGCACCTCCGCTCAACGCTCCTCGGCCGCGAAGAAGGCAGCGGCCACGCGCAGCTCCTCGCCCGGGGACGACCTCTCTGCCAAGAGTGCGGCCGAGCTGCGTGACGCGCTCAGCAAGCGGCTGATCGATCCGCTGGGCCTGGTGCTGCTCACGCGCGAGCGGATCGAGGAGGCTGTGGCCGACGCCGTGACCCGCGGCCGCGTGACCGCCGATGACGCCGCAGACCTGGTGGCCGGGCTGCTCGACCGCGGGCGCAGGCAGACCAACGACGTGCTCGGCGACCTTGAAGGGCTGCTGGGCAAGGGGCGTGACGAGATCGAGGGTCGCGGCAAGCGCGGGTCGGACGCCGCCAAGCGCGCTCGCAGCCAGGTCGAGACGGCTACCAGCCGAGCCCGAAAAGGAGCGGCCAAGCAGGCCGATCCCGTGATCGCCACCGCCGATCGCGCCCGCCGCGCAGCAAGGCTCGGACCGAGCTTCCCGATCACCGGCTACGACGACCTGACGGTGGCTCAGGTCCAGGGCCGGCTGAGCGATCTGAGCCCGGCCGAGCTGCGCAAGGTGCGCGACTACGAGCGCCGCCACGCCAACCGCAAGACCGTGCTCAGCGCGATCGGCGAGAAGCTGGCATAGGCGACCCCAGCCGATGCACGCGACGGTTGTCCCTTGACCTGGTCGACCCGAGCTTGTTATTTTGCGCACTCAAGGGGTCTACGGGGAAAAGGGGTAGGGATGCCGGCGAAAGGGTTCTTCTCGCGCCGCAGTGCGCTCACGTTGGTGGTGGCGGTCGTCCTCGCCGCGCTGCTGCTCCCAGCGGGGGCTTCGGCTCAGGGTCCCGACGCGACCTTCAAGTGCCGCTCGAGCGTCGCCCGAGTCGATACCCCACTTCTGTCCCAACCGCTCGAGCCGCTGACGGCCAATGCCAACGAGGACCCGTGCGCGGACGATTCCGCCGGCGTGAACAACCTGCAGATTCCACCCGGATCGCCGCTGGTCACAACCACGACCGCGTCGGCCAGGACCGATGTCCTGTGTCGCGGCGACGACCCCGACCCCGACCTCACCCCGGAGGACAACGACGATTGCGACCCCGGCTTTCGCAGCTTCGAGCAGCAGGTCGTCGCGCGGGCCGACGTGGAGGATCTCACCGTCAACATCGGCGGGCTGGTCATCACGGCCGAGGCGGCAAACACGCGCGTGCGCGCGTCATGCACCGACGCCGGCGTGGCCACGCTGGAGAGCTCGAGCAACCTGGTCACCCTGACCGTGAATGGGG